>DKAX01000260.1 GCA_002450975.1 Proteobacteria bacterium UBA6915 | reverse complement strand
TGGGTGCTCATGGGGGGGTAGACGTTCTGGTCTGAGCCGCTGACCTGATAGCCCAGGTGGCGGGCCAGCAGGGCGATACCACCCATAAAGGTACCGCAAATACCGAGTATGTGAATTCTCATATAATTTTAATTCGTCGCCACAAAAAGGACCCCCATCAAGCGCAGGGACATATACATATATAAGAGTGCAATACCGATGGCGACCCCGAAGGTGACCTCCAGGGCGTGGCGCAGGATGTGACCGATAATGGCGATATTCCAGATGATCAACGCCATGACCAGGGTTGCCGGAAGTACCGTACCGGTTTGTGTCTGTTCGGCTATGGTTGCTGCCTGCTCAGCCACAGTCTGCGCCTGCGCGGCGGTATGCAGCCAATACATTATAGGCCAGCCGATCAGACCTAAC
This sequence comes from Proteobacteria bacterium UBA6915, assembly GCA_002450975.1. Lineage (GTDB taxonomy): Bacteria > Pseudomonadota > Gammaproteobacteria > UBA6915 > UBA6915 > UBA6915. The sequence goes on along the minus strand of DKAX01000260.1, from coordinate 7,471 downwards.
AGGACGCCGGCCCCGGTCAGGGCCGACAAGGTCTGTGGAATGCGCTCCGGCTTTTGCGCCACCCACAGGGAGACGGCGGCCAGCAGGCAGATCAGCAGGGTATCGACGGCGGTGGTGATCAGCGCCCCACGCATCCCCTGGTCGACGGAGGAGACCAGCAGTCCAACCAGAAAGTAGGCGCTCACCATCAGATAGGTAAAACCCCGGCTGCCGGGCAAGGCCTGCGGTGCCAGGCGGAAGCGGCACAACTCGAACAAGGTGGTCAGTAAGGATGTGAACATCTCATACCCCGAAATATTTGGCGCCCGGGTGGTGCACAACGATCGCGCTGGTGGACTCTTCCGGCCAGAGCTGGGCCTCGTCCCCCAGGGTGACCTGGATACGCTCGGCCTGTAATAGATCGAGAATCTTGTCCTGATCGGCCAGATTGGGACAGGCGGGATAACCGAAAGAGTAGCGCGAGCCACGGTATTTCTGCTTGATCATGTCCATGATGTCGCGTGCGTCCTCCCGGCCAAAGCCCAGTTCACTGCGAATGCGTTTGTGCATGAACTCGGCCAGCCCCTCAGTGCCCTCGGCGTTGAGGCCGTGCCAGTAAAGGTACTCCTGGTATTGATCACCGTGAAAAAGCTCGCGGGCAAAGTCCGAGGTGTGTTGGCCGGATGTCACCAGTTGAAAGGCGACCACGTCCACCTCGCCGCTGTCTACCGGGCGGAAGAAGTCGGCAATGCACAGCTTTCGCGCTGTGGTCTGGCGCGGAAAGGTGAAGCGGCAGCGTTCGTTTTTCCCATCACGTTCGTGATAGATGATCAGATCATTCCCTTCCGATTGGCAGGGAAAGTAGCCATAGACGGCTTGCAGGCGCAGGATATCCTCCTGTTCGCTTTGGGCAACCAGGCGGTTGAGGATAGGGTCCACATGTTGTCGGGTCCAGAGCTTATAATCTTCCGGCGAGCGTCCCTGGGGTTTGAATCCCCATTGAAACTTATATAATGCAGTGCGGTTGATATATGGGAGTACGGCGCGCAAAGGGATCTGCTCGATACATTTACTTCCCCAGAACGGCGGTTCCGGAATGGGATTGTCGTTGACAATGTCGGAACGTGTGTCAGTCTGCATGACTGTGTCTACCTCGAAAACCAGCGATCTGCACGCATTTCGCGTGCACAAAGTCCGAAACTATACGTGAAGAGCAATTCATATTGAAACCATTATATATACAAACCCCGGAAGCGTTGCGGTCTCTGTGTGAGCAACTGGCCGCTGCCAGCGTACTGGCCCTCGATACAGAATTCATGCGCGAGACCACCTATTATCCGCAATTAGCCCTGATTCAGGTATGTAGCGACCAGGTGCTGGCCTGTATCGATCCGGTGGCCTTGTCAGGCAAAGGTGATCTGGAACCCTTTTGGCAGTTGATGGATGTGCCGCACATCGTCAAGGTCTTCCACTCCGGCCGCCAGGACCTGGAGCTGTTCCTGCAGGAGAGCGGGCGTTTGCCACAGCAGGTGTTTGACTCCCAGGTGGCGGGTAGCGTGCTGGGTTATGGTAACCAGATAGGTTACGCCAATCTGGTGGAGTTGATTCTGGGGGTAGCCCTGGACAAATCCCATACCCGTACCGACTGGCTGCGCCGGCCATTAGATGAAGGACAACTGCAATACGCCTATGACGATGTGCGCTACCTGTTGCAGATCTACCACCGCCTGCACGCTGAACTGGTGAGCCACGGGCGCGAGACCTGGTTGCAGGGTGAATTTGCCGCCATGTCCGATACGGCGACCTATCACACCCATCCTGAAGAGCTGTGGCGCGGGGTCAAAGGCTACCAGACCCTGCGCGGTGCCTCGCTGGCGGTGTTGCAACAACTGGCCGCCTGGCGTGATCAACTGGCACGCGAACGCAATCAGCCGCGACGGCGTATCCTCAAGGATGAAGTCTTGCTGGAGGCCGCACGCCGACTGTGTGACAACGAAGAAAAGCTGGGCCGTCTGGCGGGTGTATCCGCCGATCTGGTCAGGCGTTATGGCGCAGCCATCATCGATGCGGTCAAGCGTGGCCGAGCCCTGCCGCGTGAACAGTGGCCGCAGCTGCCCCATCGTCACCAGCTGAGTAACAGCCAGGAGGCCCTGGTCGATGCCTTAATGGCTGTGACCCGTTTGATCGGCGAACGGAATTCCATTAGTGTGAACAGCCTGACCACGCGCAAGGAGCTGGAACAACTGGTGGTCGGAGAACAGGAGTTGCCGGTATTACAGGGGTGGCGTGCCCACCTGTTGGGCACGCAGTTGCAGGCCTTTATAGCCGGTGGTTTACGCCTAAGTGTGCTGCAGGGTGAACTGGATGTCGGCAGCGCAGGTTGAAACAAACTGGTAGGCCCCAGTAAGGTTTGCGATATTGGCAAACCATCTCGGCTCAGCATTGTCGGAGACACAGACGGCGCTTACACCGGCTGCCTGTAGTATCAAATAAAATTAAGGAGAGCAGTGATGAAAAAACCGGAGTTGATCAGTTTTGCCTTGTGTCCGTTTGTGCAGCGTTCGGTGATCACGCTGCTGGATAAAGGCGTTGATTTCGATATCACCTATATCGACCTGGCCAGTCCACCGCAGTGGTTTCTGGATATCTCGCCATTGGGTAAGGTGCCGGTATTGCGTCATGGCGATGCGGTGTTGTTCGAATCGGCGGTGATCAACGAATACCTCGACGAGCTGACGCCCCCGACCTATCATCCCAAAAATCCCCTGCAAAAGGCCTTGAACCGCGCCTGGATCGAATTCGGCTCCAATCTGTTGATGACCGAGTATATGTTGATGGTTGCCGCCGACGAGCAGGCCTTTAGTGCCAAATGCGAAGAGTTGGCCAAGTTGTTGCCCCATTTTGAGAGGGTCAAGAGCGACGCCGCCTTCTTTAACGACGATCAGTTTTCACTTGTGGATGCGGCGCTGGCGCCCTTCTTCATGCGTCTGGATATCCTGGAGCGTATGAAACCGATCGGTTATCTGGACAAGACCCCACGTCTGAAGTCCTGGAGCGAGGCCTTACTCGCGCGAGAGTCGGTACGGAAATCGGTCAAGCCGGAGTTCGAACAACTGCTCACTACCTATCTGAAAGATCACAACAGCTACATCGGTGGATTGGCTTGATGGCCGGCACCGTCCTTGTTGCCTTTCTGACCTATCTGCTGATGCTGGTGGCCTACCGCCTGCATCGCCACGGCTGGTTTCACCGTCCGGTGATGCTGGGTGTCGTAGTTTTCGATATCGCTATGCCGTTTTATCTCTACGCCAACAAGGATTGGTATAAGCGTCTGATCGAGAGCGGCGATATCCTCTCCTTCATGCTCTGGACCCATATCGGCCTGCTGATCACCTTGTTCATGCTCTATCTATTTCAGGTTCAGGCGGGGTTGCGTCTGTTTCGCGGCGATCAGAATCAGCGCGAAGCCCATCGCATGCAGGGGCGCGGAATTTTACTGGTGCGCGCCTTTGTGATTCTCTCCGGCGCCATGTTGGTGGACCCGAACGGATCATAAGGCATTATTGTCCAGCCGCCGCGCGAAAAGTTTTCACAATCTCGGCAACACTCTCCACTGTATTTATGGCGGCCGCACTCTTGCCCGCCTGCCAGAACTCCAGCTCCTTGTCGGTCAGTGAGTTCTTAAAGCGTTTGCCTGAGCGCAGGGTGTAGAACAGACGCATCAGGTGTTTGCTGCGATTGTTCCTGAGCAGAAAACGCGCAACAGGGCCGGCGCGCAGGCCCATGCGGCGGATGTAATCCGTTTGAATGACAGAGACCGGCACGCCGGTGATGCGTTCGCTGAGTACGATGTCTTGTTCCTGTGCCTTGATGATGGCCTGCTTATAGGGCTCACTGGCACTGCACTCAAGGCTGGCGATCAGGCGCGTGCCCATCTGCACGCCGGCATAGCCGTGCTCCAGGGCTTCGACATAGGCCCGTTCATCACCGATGCCACCGGCACAGATCACCGGCAGATCAAACTCGCGCAGTTCATCGAGTAGTGTCCTAGCGTCCAGCCTGCCGGCGTGGCCACCGGCGCGCTTGTTGACCGCGATCAGGCCGTCGATGCCGCAGTCAACGCCCTTCTGCGCCCACTTTTTTTCCGTGACGTCGTGATAGACCACTGCGCCTTGGCTATGCACCTTGTCCACTACCCAGTCGGGTTTGCCCAGTGAGGTGATGAAAAAACGGATGCCTTCCTCCAAGGCGATTTCTATCCAGGCTTCCATGCGTTGACGATAGCGCCCCTGCGCCTGTTCGATAAGCACATTCATGCCGATGGGCTTGTCGGTGAGGGCGCGGATGGCGCGCAGACCGGCACGCAGCTCGTAGCCAAAGACATAGGTCAATGTGATCGGTTGAACAATGCCGATACCGCCGGCCTGCGATACCGCCGCCACCAGCTCCGGATTACTGCACGGGTACATGGGGCCGCCGATGATGGGCAGCTCGATACCAGCAGCGCTGAGGAATTGCTGTTGAGCTTGCCTGTCCTGGCTCATCGGTCAATCAACCCAATCTGCCACTGCACCGTCACGGCGGCCACGCGCTCACCCAGGCGATCGAAGATGTCGGCGTAAACGGTGTGTTGGGTGTCGCCGTTGACAGTAATCGGATCTGCACGCCCATGGGCAGTCAGATCACCGCGCGCCTTCTTGAAATAGTCGATATCGATATGGGTGACGATACCGCGCGCATTGCCCGGCAGGCTGGTGAGCAGCGACAGGCCGCTGGCGATCTCACCCAGATTGACCAGGGCGATGGCGTGAATACAGCGCAGGTGGTTGCGCACCTTGCGTCGGTCCTTGAGCCTGATCGTAACACTGCCAGGCGCCAGCGATACGACCAATGGGCGGATGGTGCCGCTGTAGGGAACGGTATAGCCCACCAGCCAGCTGAATAGCCGGCGCCCACCCGGCCAGGGCGATAGGCGTAGCCACAGGCGCAGAATGCGTTGGCCGATGCCTACTTCCGTCGGAGTACTTTTGTTCATGGTTAGTCTGTCGTGGTCACGCCGTCTTTTTTACCGGTAGTCTTTTTCGTCTCGGCATCCTGATTCCAGATGACGTTGTCGCGGTCGTCGGGATGCAGCATGGCCTTTTCCTGTTGGTGTATATGCCAGTACGAGTAGTCGACGGCGCCGGGGGCGTAGTCGGCTTTTTTGTCGTGATCAAAGGGGCACCACCAGTTTTCCACAATCATTACCAGATAGGCCGCATAACGGAACAAGGCCACGCTCAGGGGACAGTATAGTTTGCAATTGAATATCCAATAGAGGCGATAGTAGCGAAACTGTGTCGGGCGACTGTCGGTACTAAAACTGATTTGATTTTTAAAGGTGTAACGATGGGAGATCCAATCAGGTACAAAGGCGCTGAAGGGTTTGATATGCATGCCCCCTACGTGTCTCAAATGCAGGCGTACGATAATGACGCCGAGCATGACAAAGGGGATGGTGGTGATGATGGGGAGGTAGATCAACGGCACCGCCAGATATCGCTTCCATACCGGTTGGCGGTAAAAATTGTTGCCGATGTTGACCCGATCCATAACTGCTCTCCTCTCGATCTCCTGGGATGATTTCAGCTTGCGCCTTGCATCCCGGGATGTAAAGAGTAGCAGTGAGTGTTTACTGACCGTGCGTCAGGTCGACGATGTCGGCGATAGCGGCGTTGTCCATGACCGAGGCAATACCCATCTCCGCATGGGCCTTGGTTGTATATCCCTGGGATGCGGCAATAATTTCACCGTTGGCCGCCTTGAGATGGAAATAGAACTTACCGTCTTTGCCTTTGAATAGCTCGAATTTGGTCATGGCAGACCTCCTTGGTTGTCGGTCCTAATCAGGATGTCGGCTTAATGGGGCAACTTTTAAAGTGTCATTTACCACTCGGCCGCCTGTCTGACGATATCATCCAGAAGTTTTTCCACTGCCTGTAACGACTGACGGGATTTTTCGCTGCCTACCAGTTGCGGACGGCGGTAGGCGATATACACCTTATCCTTTTCCGTCAACAGGGTATAGACACTGATGATATATGGGCAAAAGACTATATTGTGTACGTCGGCCTCCATCATGGCGCGGGAGACAGTGGCACTACAGAATTCCAGGGCCTCAGCCTCACCGTAGACCTTGCTCTCCTTGATACCCATATCCTTACCGGTACGCTCAAGCATGTCACCAATATGGGAGACGTTGTTGATCACCATTCCTCTTTCGGTGATAGCCAGGGAGACCGCCTCTTTAAAGTCTTTGAACTCCCCTTCTGCCTGATAGGCAATCATATAGTCATTTTTAATGATGGGATCCAGGGCATAGGCCGGTGTGGTCAGGGTCAATGCAAGCAGTGGCAGTAACAGGTGTTTCATGAGAGCTCCAGGCGATAGGCTGAGTAACGTTATATAAGTATAGAAAATCGTAGGCATCATACCCAGCCATTGACAGGGCTATTCGGGCATATTGTTTGCATTTTTATTAAAACCTTTTGAGTTATGGATGTTTTGCTTTGCATGTACCATGATTCGGCTGTCTATACTTAATACAACCGTATATGTACCGGTGTCGCCCGGATTTAAAGACGACGAACGATAAAAAGGGGTTAGTTATGGCGCAAATGCCTGAACCGGCGATCCTGGCAGCAATCGCCTCCCGCACGCCCGTAGGGGTGATGTTGGTGGGGGACGATGACAAGGTCAGTTGGGTTAATCACAGTTTGTTGGTGATGTTGGGGGTGACAGAAAAGGCCGTTGTCGGGCAAAGCCTGCGACAGCTGGCGGAGAAGGTCTACCGCATTATACCCGACGATCCGGATCTGATCGGTGTCAGCGGAGACAGTGGCCAGGTGAGTCGTTGGTTACATGTGGATCACCATCCGGCGGAATCGGGCAAGTTGTTGTTCTACACCGATGTGACAAAAGAGAAAAACCTGCAAGCGGAATGTGTGCAATTGGCCGAGCAACTGCGTCAGCAATCCACTGTGGACTCCATTACCGGTCTGTTTACCCGCAAGGCGCTCATGCAGAACCTGGAACCCTTGGTGTCACGCAGCCGGCGCTATAGCAATCCTCTTTCAGTCATGATGATGGATGTAACCAATATCGGTCTGATCGAATCGGATATGGGTATCGTACGCGAAGACGTGCTGTTGGCGGTCAGTCATCTGCTCAAAGACCAGATGCGTTGGGCGGATCTGATCGGTCGCGTGGGGGATAACCAGTTTCTCATGGTGTTGCCGGAGACCCCGTTGGATGCCGCCAGCAAACTGGCGGAGAAGCTGTCCGAGCGCTTGGTGACCTTGACTGTGCCCTACGGTCAGGGGGCGCCGGTAACACTTGCCGTCTGTTTCGGTGTTACACATTGGAAAAAGGGTGATGATTCAAACCTGCTGCTGCGTCGTGTCGGTGAAGCGCTGTTGGCGGCGAAAAAGGGTGCCGGCGGTACTATCGAGGT
>DKAX01000211.1 GCA_002450975.1 Proteobacteria bacterium UBA6915 | reverse complement strand
TGCGCCGATGCGACCATAGGCCTTGTCGCCATGACCGACCAGCTCCGGTTGCAGGCTCAGCTCCATCGGTTTACCTGCGCGATCAATCTGCACCACCATCTGGACCCCACCGTGGGAGCGGATATAGTCAACCCAATCATACCAGTCGTTAACCGCCATGCCGTCTACGGCAACAATACGATCATTGACTTGAAAACCGGCAACAGCAGCCGGCGCCCCCTTTTCCAAACGACCGATGACCGCATTGATTGCCGGCTGCCACGGTGTAATGCCCAAAAGAGTCAGCACATCACTCTTTTCCACCGCCTTGATATCTGCAACAAAATCCAGCTTCAACTGTCGCTCACCACCATCCGCCCCCTTAACTGACAGGGTAATTTGATCATGACTCTTCAGTGTGCGTGTCAACAGTGCTATCCGCGCCACTGACCAAGTCGGCGTCAACTCATCATCAACAGCAGTTATCCGATCACCGGCCCGTAAGCCAGCCACCGCTACCGTGGAGTCCGGTGTGACAGCTCCCACAACCGGAGCCAATCCGGGAATGCCACTGATAAACAGCAGCCAGTAAGCGGCAATAGCAAAGACAAAATTGAAACCGGGCCCTGCGGCAACAATGGCAAAACGCTTATGCAGAGGTTGGCGGTTGAAGGCGCGATGCACCTCGGACTCTGCCACTTCGCCTTCGCGTTCATCCAGCATTTTCACATAACCGCCGAAGGGGATGGCGGCAAGGACATATTCGGTTTGGTCGGTACCGTGTTTGCGGGTCCATATCGGCCTGCCAAAACCAATGGAAAAACGCAACACCTTTACACCCGATTTACGCGCCACCCAATAGTGACCAAACTCGTGCACGGCGATCAAGATACCCAGCGTAAAGACAAACGCCAGAATGGAAACCAGAACATCCAACATTAGTGTTTCACCTTTCTACCCACATAGTCGAAGGCGCTGACCCGGGCCTCTTGGTCAGCCGCCAGTATGGTATCCAGATCGTCCGCTGGCCGGATGGTACTGTTCGACAAAACCGTCTCTATCAGGCGGGCAATGTCTGTATACGCTATCTGCCCCAGTAAGAAATTCTCCACGGCAACCTCATTGGCCGCATTCAACACCGCCGATGCCGTCCCACCGGCGGCCAGCGCTTCGTAGGTCAGGCGAAGACAGGGAAAGCGCTCCAGGGAGGGCGCCTCGAAATCCAGCCGCGCCACATCGGTCATGGCAAGATCCTGTACACCTGATTCGATACGCGCCGGCCAGGCCAGTGCGTGGGCGATGGGGGTGCGCATATCCGGATTACCCAACTGCGCCAGTACCGAACCATCGACGTATTGCACCATGGAGTGAATGATACTCTGTGGATGCACCACCACCTCCACCTTGTCGGCATCGGTATTAAACAACCAACAGGCCTCAATGACCTCCAACCCCTTGTTCATCATAGTGGCAGAGTCGACCGAGATCTTGCGCCCCATCACCCAGTTGGGGTGGGCACAGGCCTGCGCCGGCGTCACACTCGCCAGTGCATCCAGAGGTAAGGTACGAAACGGCCCACCGGAAGCAGTCAACAGGATCTTACGCACCCCAACCCGCGACAGACCACGCTCGAAGCCCGCAGGCATGCACTGGAAGATGGCGTTATGTTCACTGTCGATAGGCAGCAGCACCGCATTATGGTTCCGCACTTCATCCATAAAGATCGCGCCAGACATGACCAGCGATTCTTTATTCGCCAAAAGAATACGCTTGCCGGCCCGCGCCGCCGCCAAAGTCGGGCGCAGGCCGGCAGCACCGACAATCGCCGCCATGACGTAATCCGTATCACGATGGGCGGCAACCCGCTCGAGCCCCTCTATCCCCGATAAGACCTGCGTCTCTGGTGAAGAGGATCTCAAGGCATCGGCCAATTGCTGCGCCATATCCTCTTCCACCATGACCGCAAAGGCGGGTCGAAACCGTGCGCATTGTTCAATCATGCGCGCCAATTGACGGTGTGCAGTCAGGGCGACCACCCGATAACGTTGAGGATAGCGGGCAATGACATCCAGGGTATTGACGCCGATCGTCCCAGTGGATCCAAGAACGGTAACGCCAACGGTAGGCGCCCCACTCATCGCAGTTGCTCCAATAACAACAACCCCAGCACAAACACAGGTGCCGCAGCCGTCTGGCTATCGATGCGATCCAGCACCCCGCCATGGCCCGGCAGGATACGGCCGCTATCCTTCACGCCGGCCTGACGTTTGAACATGCTCTCCACCAGATCCCCCAAGATAGAGACCGGCAACACCACAATACAAAGCAAAACAAACCAGACCATATCCGCGCCCTGGCGCTGAAAGTAGACGGCCCCAAGCACAGCCATAATCAAGACACCTACGGCCGCTCCGGCCACCCCTTCCAAGGTCTTGCCGGGGCTGACGCGCGGCGCCAGCTTATGCCTGCCCCAGCGACGCCCGGCAAAATAGGCAAAGGTATCAGCCACCGCCGTCAACAGGATTAAAAACAGGACATATGCCGAACCGAAACGGCTATCCCCCTGCAGTAAAGACAAGGCCAGAAAGGGCGGCACCAGCATGACCAGGCCAAGCACCAGGTTGGTGAATGTGCGTCCCTGCCAATGGCGCCCACTTTCGGGGAAATGACGGACCCACACTTGGACCCAAAGCCACCAAAGCAGGGCTAACAACAGACTGACCTGAACCACTGCCTCTTGCTGTCGAAACAATCCGGCTGCGAAACCGATTAAGCCGGTAAGGACGAAAATAAACAGACGTCGTGGCAATGCCGGCTCAGACAGGCGTGCCCACTCCCAGGCCCCCACCAGACAAAACAAACCGACAAACACCGTAAATTGATCGTTTGGTAATTTAAAGATCGCCCAAAGCAACAGCGGCAGTAACACCAGGGCGGTTAGAATTCTTTGTTTAAGCACCTTTCACCTGCGCCAGTTGTTCGTCGGTCAAACCAAAACGCCGGCGTCGTTTTTGATAGGCCAGCAAGGCCAGATCAAAGGCACTGGCATCGAAATCGGGCCAACGGGTGTCTGTAAAATAGAGTTCAGTGTAAGCCAGCTGCCACAGGAGAAAATTACTGATGCGTTGTTCGCCACTGGTTCGGATAAAAAGATCGGGTTCAGGCAGATCATGTAAACAGACGTAACGCCCCAACTGCTCTTCATCCACCTGCTCCGGCTTGAGCGTGCCGGCAGCCACCTGCTCCGCCACCCGCCTACTGGCCTGAGCCAGATCCCAACGGCCGCCGTAGTTGACCGCAATCACCAGGGTCAGACCGGTATTATTCCGGGTCTGCTCCTGCGATTTCGTCATCTGATTACGCAGCTTTTCGCTGAAGGCAGAGATGTCACCAATGACACGCAGACGGACATTATTTTTATTCAATTTACTGACCTCCATCTGCAAGGCGGTCAGGAACAGCTCCATCAACAGACCGACCTCNNGTCTCGACGCCGGCTTTATGCCCGGCCACACGCGGCAGACCGCGCGCCTTGGCCCAGCGACCATTGCCGTCCATGACGATGGCCACATGGCGGGGAATATCACCCTCTTGCACCGGGGTGTCAGATTGTCTGGGCGTTTCGGACATGGTTAGTCGAATACGTTATGAATTTATTATTCCGCACCGACAAAAACGCCGACACGGCCCCTCCTTGTTAAAAAGCCCTGGGAAATCCCGACTAGATCTCCAGCAGTTCCTTTTCTTTATCAGCCAGCATGGCATCAACCTTGGCGATGTATTTGTCCGTCAGCTTCTGAATATCCTCTTCGGCACGACGCTCATCGTCCTCTGTAATCTCTTTTTCCTTCAACAGGGATTTGAGGTCACTGTTGGCGTCACGACGGATGTTGCGCACCGCGACCTTGGCACCCTCTGCCTCCCCCTTGACCACCTTGATCAGGTCGCGACGGCGTTCTTCCGTCAGTGCGGGCAATGGTACGCGAATGGTGGTACCGGAAGTGGCGGGGTTCAGCCCCAGATCGGAAGTCATGATGGCCTTTTCGATCGGCTGCACCATATTTTTTTCCCAGGGAGTTACCGACAATGTGCGGGCGTCCATAACAGAGATATTCGCCACCTGACTCAAAGGCGTATCAGTGCCGTAGTAATCCACCTTGACGTGATCCAACAGACTGACGTGCGCGCGCCCGGTACGCACCTTGGATAGATCGCTCTTCAGCGCATCCAGACTTTTTTGCATACGCGCTTCAGCATCTTTCTTGATATCGTTAATCATGCTTACTCTCCCGGTACAACCAGGGTACCTTCATCCTCGCCATAGACGACACGCAACAAGGCACCCGGTTTATTCATGTTAAATACACGCAATGGCATGTGGTAGTCGCGACAAAGAACAATAGCAGTCTGATCCATCACCGCAAGACGCTTGTCCAACACCTCATCATAGGTCAGGCGATCGTAGCGCACAGCGCTTTTGTCCTTGACCGGATCTGCGGAATAGACGCCATCGACCTTTGTCGCCTTCATCACCACATCGCAACCGACCTCGATACCGCGCAGACTGGCCGCCGAGTCGGTGGTAAAAAAGGGATTACCGGTACCGGCGGCGAAGATCACCACCCGCCCCTTCTCCAGATGACGTATAGCGCGACGCCGCACATAGTCTTCACACACCTGGTGAATTTGCAGCGAAGACATAACACGCACCTTCATGCCGTGACGCTCCAGGGCGTCCTGCATGGACAGGGCGTTCATCACCGTCGCCAGCATCCCCATATGATCAGCTGTGACGCGATCCATATCCTTTGCGGCTGGACTGACACCGCGGAAGATATTACCGCCGCCGATAACCAGCGCAACCTGAACACCGCAATCAAGAACCTCTCGCACCTCTCTGGCGACCCGATTGATCACATCAAGATCAATCCCGAAATCTTGATCGCCCATCAGGGCCTCGCCACTTAGTTTTAATAAAACGCGCTTGTAATGAGGTTCTTTTGTCACGTTGGGCTTCCGTTACTGGTTATTATTTGAGATTGGCTTAATTGCCGCGAACCTGCGCCATGACCTCTTCGGCAAAATTATCAACTGCCTTTTCGATACCCTCACCCACTTCATAACGGACGAAACCATTACATTTGGCGCTGGCGTCCTTGAGCAGCTGCTCGACGGTGATGTCCGGATTTTTAACGAAGGGCTGACCCAGCAGAGTGATCTCTTTCAGATACTTGGCGATACGACCACTGACCATCTTCTCGATCACGTTGGCAGGCTTGCCACTCTCGGCAGCCTGAGCCATAAAGATCTCTTTTTCCTTCTCTAACAGCTCGGCAGGAACCTGGTCAGAGTTGACACACTGCGGCTTACTGGCGGCAATATGCATGGCAATATCCTTGGCCAATTCCGCATTGCCACCATCCAGATCGACCAACACGCCGATACGGGTGCCGTGCGTGTAGTTACCCACCAGACCATTGGAACTAACCAACTGGAAACGACGCACACCGATATTCTCTCCCAGCTTGGCGATCAGGGCGCGACGGCGGTCTTCCACCGACTCACTGCCACCGGACAGCTTGCTCGCCATCAAGGCATCCAGGTCTGCAGCCTTACTGTCGAAGACAGTCTGGGCAACGGCCTTGGCGAATTCGATAAACTCATCACCCTTGGCAACGAAATCGGTCTCGCAGTTAACTTCAACGATAGCCACCTGCTTGGCATCGGCGCCCATGGCTACGGCGATAGTACCTTCAGCGGCGGTACGGCTGGCCTTCTTGTCTGCCTTGGCCAAACCGGCCTTACGCATGGCCTCAACGGCGGCCTCGATGTCACCATTGGTATCTACCAGCGCTCTCTTGCATTCCATCATGCCTGAACCGGTACGCTCACGTAATTCTTTCACCATTGCAGCTGTAATCGACATAGTGTTTTCCTCTTTAGGTCTACAGGCCGCACATATTCCGGCAGCCTTTAGAAAAAGGGGGGCATAGCCCCCTTCTCCATATTTAATAGATACGCGCCGCCGAAGCGGCGCACCAATCTCTGGTTAATCACCGACTGAGCGGGATTAGGCCTTTTTCTTGGCGGCGGCCTTTTTGGTTGCAGCCTTTTTGGTCGCAGCCTTCTTGGTGGCAGTCTTCTTGGCAGCGGCCTTCTTGGCAGGCGCCTTGTCTTCGCCATCGTCGGCAGAGGCCTTCTTACCAGCCTTGGCCGGGGCATCGGAGACGGACGGGTTACCGGCTTCATCCAATTCGACGAAATCATCCTCGGCGCCCAAGTGAGCAGTAGAGGCACGACCTTCGATCACGGCATCGGCCACATAACGGGCGTACAACTGAATGGCGCGGATGGCGTCGTCATTGCCAGGAATTACATAATCAACATTGTTAGGGCTGCAATTGGTATCAACCACACCCACCACCGGAATACCCAGCTTGTTGGCCTCGCTTATGGCGATTTTTTCATAACCGACATCGATAACGAACAGGGCATCGGGCAAACGGGGCATATTCTTGATGCCGCCCAGGCTGCGCTCCAG
>DKAX01000088.1:9471-10438 GCA_002450975.1 Proteobacteria bacterium UBA6915 | reverse complement strand
GGTCTATACACCGAAACGAAAGTAACCCGGCCTGCACTGTAGAACCCCTACGGGTTTCATTCAGTATTTCCTCGCCAAAAACGCTCAGGTTGCGTCCGGGAACGCCATTAGATTCAAGCTTCGCACAGCGAAACAATTCCTCCCCCAATCATAAGGTTGCCAACCGACCTACTATATATACCACCCCCAAAAAGTTCTAAACTTTACCTATCCCCACCCGATAGATATCCCATGGCAGAAAAGATCCCCGACAGACGCAAGTTCTCGCGCATTCACTTCGATACCCAGGCCCATCTGAGTGCCAACGGTCATCGTTGGGATACCTTGTTGCATGACATCTCCTTCCGTGGTGCCCTGGTGGACATCCCCAAGAACTGGCAGGGTAAGAAAGGTGATCACTACACCTTAAAGATGGATCTGGAGGGCACGGATATAACGATATCCATGGAAGTGAGTGTTGCCCACATCGACAAAAACTCACTGGGACTGCATTGTGAAAAGATCGCGCTGGACGATATGACCCACCTGCGGCGTATCGTGGAGCTAAATCTGGGCGACGAAACCTTGTTGCATCGGGAACTCGCCAACCTCTGTACCCCTGACTAACTAATTATTCAAAGGCGCAGCTTAAGGCATCCTGCAGCCGTTGCACGGCGGTGACCGCCATCCCCTCCGGTTTTTGTTTTGGCTGATTGGCCAGGGGAATAATCGCGCGCTTGAAACCGTGTTTGGCCGCCTCGCGCAGGCGTTCCTGACCACCTTGTACCGGCCGGATCTCACCGGCCAGACCAACCTCACCGAACACCACCAGATCCCCCGGCAGGGTGCGGTTGCGCAGACTGGAGATCACGGCCAGTAAAACCGCCAGGTCGGCGCCGGTCTCGGTGACGCGCATACCGCCCACCACATTCACAAACACATCCTGATCATAAGTAGCCACACCGCCGTGACGGTGCAGCACCGCCAG
>DKAX01000088.1:0-9443 GCA_002450975.1 Proteobacteria bacterium UBA6915 | reverse complement strand
CCCAGTTCATTGACGGCGCCGAAACGGTTCTTGATGGCGCGTATCACCCGATAACTGCTGCCGCTGTCGCCCTCGAAGTAGAGCACGGTATCAACCATATGCTCCAGCACGCGCGGCCCGGCCAGATTGCCCTCCTTGGTGACATGGCCCACCAGGAACATGGCCGTGCCCATCTGTTTGGCGAAACGCACCAGCATGGCGGCGCTCTCGCGCACCTGGGCCACGGCGCCGGGGGCCGACTGCAGTTGTTCGGTGTAGATGGTCTGGATGGAGTCGATCACCAGCACCGCCGGGCGCGTCTGTTGCGCCAGGGCCAGGATGCGTTCGACGTGAGTCTCGGCCAGTAATTGGATATTGTCGGCAGCCAGGCCCAGGCGCTGGGCGCGCTGACTGACCTGTTGCAGGGACTCCTCACCGGTGACATACAAGGTGGGTAGGTTCTGACTGAGTGCGGCCACCGCCTGCAACAACAACGTCGACTTGCCGATGCCGGGATCACCGCCGATCAGCACCACAGAACCGGGTACCAGGCCATCACCTAACACCCGGTCCAGCTCCGACAGACCGGTAGGCAGGCGCACCTCCTCGGTTTGTTGCACGCTGGCCACACTCTGGATCTGGGCTTCGCCGGCATAACCGGTGAAACGGGCGCCGCGCGCTGCAGCGGGGGTCTTGGGGGTCTCCAGCCCCTCCTCCAAGGTGTTCCAGGCGCCGCAATCGCCGCACTGGCCCGACCACTTGCTGGCCTGGGCGCCACAGCTGGTACAGGTATAGACGACCTTGGCCTTGGCCATAACTCCCCCGTTAAGGTTTACCGGCCGTACGCCGTTGGCGCACCGCCTCGAACAAACATATTCCCGTGGCCACCGAGACATTAAGACTTTCGACGCTGCCGGCCATGGGCAGGTGTACCAGGCTGTCGCAATGTTCGCGCGTCAGACGACGCATGCCCTTGCCCTCGCCACCCATCACCAGGGCCAGGGGTCCGGTCAGGTCGGCCTCATAGAGGCTTTGCTCGGCTTCGCCGGCGGTGCCGATCAACCAGACACCGGCGTCTTGCAGCATGCGCAGGGCACGCGCCAGATTGGTCACCTGAAACAGGGGCAGGGTCTCGACCGCGCCACAGGCCACCTTGCGCACCACCGGTGTGATACTGCTGGCCTTATCCTTGGGAAAGATCACGCCATGCACGCCTGCGCCATCGGCGCTGCGCAGACAGGCCCCCAGGTTGTGGGGATCCTGCACACCGTCCAGCACCAGCAAAAACGGCGGGCTGTCGAGACGTTCGAGAAAATCGGTCAGTTGGGACTCACTATATAAAGGTAGGGAATCGCACCAGGCGATCACCCCCTGATGACGGGCGCCGCCCACCCACTCGTCCATCTGCTGGCGCTCGGCACGTTCGGTGGCAATGCCCTGGGCGCGCAACTCATCGGCCAGACGGGCCAGGCGCTGGTCATCGCGCCCCTGTAACAGACAGGCTCGGCGCACGCGACGGGGGTCGTTGCGCAACACCGACTCCACCGCATGCAGGCCGTAGATGATCTCCCCTTGCGCCACCGTCAATCCTTCTTCTTAGCGGCTTTCTTGGATCGGTTGCGAACGCGTTTTTTACGCGGCTTCTTGTCGCCCTTCTCCCCCTTATCTTTAGCTCCTTTGTCCACTTTAGAACGTTCTTTCTTGCCCTTCTCTTTTTTCTCTTTACCGCCGCCGCGGCCTTCACGGGGCTCGCGCGCCGAATCGGGCTTGGAGGGGCCCTCCAGTTCGAAGTCGATCTTACGTTCGTCCAGGTCGACGCGCATCACCTTGACCTGCACCTTATCCGCCAGGCGGAAGGTGGTGCGTGTGTGCTCGCCCACCAAACGATGCTTGCTCGGATCGAAGTGGAAATACTCGTTGCCCAGACTGGTGATGTGCACCAGACCCTCGACATAAATCTCATTGAGCTCGACGAAGATGCCGAAGCCGGTGACGCCGGTGATGATGCCTTCGTAGACCTCACCCACCTTGTCCATCATGAACTCACACTTGAGCCAGTCGACCGCATCGCGCGTCGCCTCGTCGGCGCGGCGCTCGGTCATGGAGCAGTGCTCGCCCGAGGCCACCATATCGGCAATGCCGTAGCGGAATTTCTCAGGCGCCCGGCCGCTCAGTGCGTGCTTGATGGCGCGGTGCACCAACAGATCGGGATAGCGGCGAATGGGTGAGGTGAAGTGGGTATAGGCCTCATAGGCCAGGCCGAAGTGACCGACATTGTCGGGACTATAGACCGCCTGACTCATGCTGCGCAGCAACACAGTCTGGATCAAGTGACGGTCGGGACGATCCTCCACCGACTTGAGCAGCTTGGCATAGTCCTTGGCGGTGGGATCATCGCCGCCACCCAGGTTCAAACCGATCTCACTTAAAAAGGAGCGCAGGTCGGCCAGCTTCTCGGCGCGCGGCCCTTCATGGATGCGATAGAGGGCCGGGATCTTGGCGGCCAGCAAAAATTCCGCCGCCGCCACATTGGCCGCCACCATGCACTCCTCGATCAGGCGATGGGCGTCGTTACGCACCACCGGAATGATGCGTTCGATCTTGCGCTCGGCGCCGAATACGATACGTGTCTCCGTGGTCTCGAACTCGATGGCGCCGCGCTGGCTGCGACGCTGCAAAAAGGCTTTATATAAAGAATAGAGCTCCTGCAGGTGGGGCAGCACATCGCTGTACTCGGCGCACAGGGCCGGGTCGTTATCCACCAGCATGGCCGCCACTTTCGTATAGGTCAGACGCGCATGGGAACGCATAAAGCCCTCGAAGAAACGGTGACTCTCCACCTCGCCGTCTGCGCTGACCGTCATCTCGCATACCATGCACAGACGGTTGACCTTGGGATTGATGGAACACAGACCGTTGGAGAGGATCTCCGGCAGCATGGGGATGACGCGCTCGGGGAAGTAGACCGAGTTGCCACGTTCATAGGCGCTGATATCCAGAGCCGCCTGCGGTTTGACGTAGGCGCTGACATCGGCGATGGCCACCAGCAGGCGCCAGCCCTTGCCGCGCCGTTCGCAATAGACGGCGTCGTCGAAATCTCGTGCATCCTCGCCGTCGATGGTCACCAGGGGCAGGCTGCGGATATCCTCGCGATCCCCCAGGGCCGAATCGGGCACCTCCGGTGACAGGTCGGCGATCTCCGCCTCCACCGCCGGCGGGAACTCCAGGGGCAGTTCGTTGGCACGGATGGCGATGTCAATCTCCATGCCCGGCGCCATGTGGTCACCCAGGATCTCCACCACCCGGCCGATGGCCTGACGATACTTGCTGGGCTGCTCGACCAGTTCCACCACCACGATCTGGCCCACATTGGCCTCGCCCTGCTCCTCCGGTGGCACCAAGATGTCCTGGGCCAGACGCTTGTTCTCGGGGATAACGAAACCCAGGGAGCCCTCGCGGATCAGGCGCCCCACCACGCGGTGGGTATTGCGCTCCAGCACCTGCACCACAGCACCCTCGCGCCGGCCACGCCGGTCGACACCGGTCACCCGTGCCATCACCCGGTCACCATGAAACAGGGCACGCATCTCCTTGCCGCTCAAGAATAAATCCTCGCCACCCTCGTCGGGGACGATAAAGCCGAAGCCATCGGGGTGGCCGATCACCCGGCCGTGCACCATGTCCATGCGGTCGGCCAGGCCATACTCGCCGCGGCGGTTGCGTACCAGCTGGCCGTCGCGCTCCATGGCGCGCAGGCGTCGTCGTAAGGCCTCCAGGGGTTCCTCCTCGAACAGCTGCAGGGCCTCGGCAATCTGGTCCATATTCATCAGGCGACCTTCCGCCTCCAGCAGGTCCATAATGAACTCGCGGCTGGGGATGGGGTTCTCGTATTTTTCCTTCTCTCGGTCGAGATAGGGGTCGTGCTCAGGTTTTTTCTTAGTCATAGCCTGGGATTATACCTGAGAGCGGGAAATTAAACCGACAGCACTACAAGAAACTTGTTTTTTCCCGCTGAAAGGCCCGGGAACGTTGACATCGTCCGCCCCAATCGGTAAAGTTGCCGCCTCCAACGGGATGCGGCGCCAGCCGACCCGACCGGATGCCGAGGTGGCGAAATTGGTAGACGCACTAGCTTCAGGTGCTAGCGGGGGAAACCTCGTGGAGGTTCAAGTCCTCTCCTCGGCACCATTTTTCCTTTGAACTCCCCGCATTAGATAGTTCGCCCCATTCAACGGGACGCACCACCCAAGCCCATCAATTAATTCCAATGCGGCTTCGACTATCGCCCCGAATCATTCCGCTCCCCTGTGGCCAAAACCCCGTTTCTGCCTGTTTTGGCCAAACGGCCACACTCGAATCATGTCCGCCGGCGTAATCCCGTGTAATTTCACTCGCAAAATTACCGTATACAGTGTGAATCTGACAGGCAAAATCTTTTTTCATGACACTATGCGCACCGCGACGCATCAACCCCGAAGGCGCAGACTAAATATCTTGCCTGATCAACCATTGCCGTTATCCGTTTTCCGGTAACGACACTTCATTTCAATGATAACCATTCAGGAGCATACAATGAGTGATTGGCAAAAAGGTATAGCAAAACGGGACCCTAATGCTCAGGTTGCGTTCACCTTTCGCAACGGGTTTTCCACCTACTGCGATAACCCTCAGTTGTTCAAGGCGCTTGGCATATACGACCAGGTGGAACGCGACGTATTACGCGGATACGAGACAGCCAGGCTGAAATACTGGGGAATACCCAACGCCTCTGAGGACCATGGTTATTACAACCGCACCGAAAGGCCGCAGGTAACCGTAATCTCCGATGTGATTTCAGATACCAGCGACATCGGCAAGACTATCGTCTTGCAAAATCATGGTAAGGAACCAATCAAACAAAAAATCAACATTAAAACCAGCCGTACCGAATTTGAGGAAACGATCATTGATATCTCTACCTCAATGGAATTCAATCAAAGCACCAATATTGGCGTAGAATCAGAATCAAGCAAGTTCTCGACGACTTTTTCTGCAAAGAGCACCAGGCAAGTGACCAACTCATATTCCCAGGAGACGGAGACCGAATTCAGCATTTCAAACGGCGAACAACTCGTTAAAATTGTAAATCCCACATTCATTACCAAATTCAAGGTCAGAGTCACGGGTAAATTTTGCCTGAACTGCGACCCAAGATACAACGGCCACTATTTATGGATGCCCTGGCTAAACAAAGTCTACGAGTGCCAGGTTGTATCCAAAGATGTCGGCTCGACCACCTGGACTGTCGAACCGCTAACCACCCACGCCTCCAATGCCAAATTTGTCGACGTCGGTGCCGCATAACTCTACCGCCCATATCAAGACAAGGTGACTGGAATGCTTTGACACCGAAATCGTGTTCTGCAAAAGAGGGCAGGTACGCCATCCTTCGAACCGAAGAACCGATTGTGCTCAGTTGGATTTGCCCACAAAGCAAATCGGCAATGGGACGGTGCAACCCGCTTCGCAGGCCGTACAAGTTCTGTACGGCCTGAGTCAATCTCTAATATTACTGAACCTGGCCGTTGGTGACTAATAAAAAACGCTATATACTCGACCGTTATCACGCCATAGCTGCCTAACATACGTTTTACCCAAATTACACCGCATCTCTCTGACCCCAGCAAGACTGTGGTTGTTTACCATCATGCACAACATCCACGCCAACAACGCCAGACGCTACGGGCAGGGGCCCAAATTTATCTCCAGTGAGTACGGCGGTGACTACGGGAGTGAAATGGAATTGCCTGATTATCATGCAGGTAACAGCAACGACCGGGTGGATGATATGCGTGACCTGGAGATGGCCCTGGCCAGCCTGACCGCCGATCAACGGGAGATCATACATCTGGTGGGCGTGGAGGAACTCAGTTATGCCGAGGTCGCGCAGGTGTTGAATATCCCGGTTGGAACCGTCATGTCACGACTACATCGGGCTCGGGAGCAGTTGCGCGTGTTAATGTATGGCGGTAGTCAAACCCGTTTGCGGAGTGCCAAATGAGTAAGTTGCCATCAACTCTCACAGAAAGTGACATCCAGGCCTATGTGGATGGCCAGCTCGATGCCGCTAAGGTTTCTCTGGTGGAGGCGTTTCTGGCCGAGACACCCGAAGAGGCGCAGCGCGTGGATCAACTGCGGGAGATCAACCGCTTGTTACGCGTGCGTCATCGTCAGGTCATGTTGGAACCCTCTCTGGCCCTGGTTACCGCCAAACAACCGCTGCAAAAAAAATTCATCAGAGGTTACCTGGCCAGGGCGGCCGCCGTTGGTTGGTTGTTGATAGGCGGTGTTGTGGGCTGGACCCTGCAAAGTGGTTCGCTACAAGTGGCGCAGACACCGAACACCCTGGTCAAACAAGCGGCCTTCGCCCACGTGGTATATGTCCCGGAGGTGGTCCACCCGGTAGAGGTAAGCGCACAACAGGAACCCCATCTGGTGGCGTGGTTGTCACGGCGACTCAAAAAAGAATTGCAGGTACCCAAGTTGGCGGAGTTTGGTTATCACCTGGTGGGCGGGCGTCTGTTACCCGATGAAGGCAAAGCGGCGGCGCAGTTCATGTATGAAAATGAAAACGGCAAGCGACTGACCCTGTACGTCAAATCCGATCATGAAAAAAACACCGACACCTCCTTCCGCTATTCACTGGAGGGTGACGTCAGTGTCTTCTACTGGATTGACGGTGAGTTCGGCTACGCCCTGTCGGGCGAACTTCAAAAAAGCGAGCTGTTGACCCTGTCAACGGCGGTCTATCAGCAATTGGTCAATGAATAGGTCTGTTTGGTTAGCTGATTCCCGCCTCCTATAAATCCGGTCAGGGTTTAATCAAAGTAATCAAGAGTATCTGTCTTTATATCCAACGTTTTGTCTCATTTCCACACTCCCGCGTGGGAATGCATACCGGTGAATTGCTAGAGAAGAGACTGGGTTCCTACGCAAGCGTGGCAACCAGGCGATAAAAACCAGAAGTAGAGTTAAATCCCTTTTCAGGGTTGTCTCGTACTATAGTGGTTATCTATAACTGGCACAGGCGCCTCGCACTCTGAGTTTCTCGCCAATTGATTTTCCAAGCAACTAATCTACCGATCCTTACAGTGTATTAAGCGTTTGCGAGGTGCATCACCCGTCAAAAAACAGAGATATGATTTTTTAGGGTGAACCTGGTTTTTTTTGTGTCATGCATAGATTATGTGTAGTTCGTTGCGGCAATTAACCTATTGATCTATTGGGTGATTTAATGGCCGCCTTGAAGTATTAAATTAAAATAGCTATCATCCGATGATAACTATAAGGACGTTTGATGATGCCCGGTAAGGATAAAGGTTTAGAGTATCTGCTTTATCTTAATGGAGAGATATTGATTCAAGAAGATCGTAGCTGGATAAAGATTGAAGCAAAAAAGTAGATATACCTACAAAGGAATGCCCTCATGGAATTAAGTATTCTCTAACTTTGCATAATGCTGCTGGAGAAAGAATTCTTGGGTTTGATAATGCACATCCCGTTAAGACTAAGAAAAGAGGACGATTCATTGGCAGACAAATTGTTTATGATCATAAGCATGAATCGGAAACAGGTGATGTTGTGCCCTATACATTTCAGTCAGCGGAACAACTGCTAACCGATTTCTTTTTGGAAGTTGACAAATATAGAGGCATAAAATAGTGAGGTTGGCTATGAAAAAAATTGTCATTGGTATAATGCGAGAAAACGACGTTCGAAAACGAGTTCTTGCTATTGCTCGAGGTGAGTATAAGCCTAAAAGGGGAGAGCCTAAAGTATGGTTCCCTTCCATGAAGTCAGTAGCAGAGGTATTGAGTGATCAAAATCGCGCACTATTAAACCTTATTGCTGATCGTCAGCCGGAGTCTCTAACGGAATTGGCGGCTGCTACCGGTCGTCAAACCAGCAATTTGTCACGTACTCTTAAAACGATGGAAAGATATGGGTTCGTTGAATTGAAAAAACATAATAAAACCGTTAAGCCTGTTGTTAAGGCAACAGAGTTTGAAATACATGCCGCATAACGCAAGACTCGTAGTGATCGCCAAAAAGCGGCGCTGCCACAGTCTAGGCGTTATTTAAAATAAGGAGTGTAAAGTTATGGAAGATTCAGCTCGTCATTTAATGTTTCATGCGGTAATAATATTGCTTGCTGGATTATTGGCAGGTATACCGTATGGAAGATCAATTCTTAAAAAAACGAATGAACACCTGATTGAAGCTTGGAAAGTGGCTCACGCTGCATTACCAGTGGGTGCAATTTTAATGTTGGTTCTTTCAGTATCATTCTCCGATTTGAATGTGGCTGCTAATCTCAAATGGGTAATATCTATCTTTTTTATAATCTCTGGTTATGGTTTCATGGTAGCCCTGCTACTTGGGCCTGTTGTAGGTCATAGAGGCCTAACTTCAAGGGGGCCGCTGGCTGCCAAGTTAGTGTATTCGGGCAATTTGCTGGGAGCCATTACATCACTACTTGGTACCGTGGTTTTGCTTTATGCGGCATGGCTAAACTTATGAAAAAAAACCTAGCAAGCGACTGTGGTGTCAACCCAATGATTAATTTTGAATTCGCCCAGTCAATTTGATCCTTTCCATGGCATTTAGCATAGTCATATACTTTATCATACAGGTTGTGATAGCCACTTTTGTGTGTTTTCATTGGGTGGGTCACGAGTTTCTTATAGAAGACGCGAAAAACCGGATTGCGTTGAGTTGAGCGTCGTTCTATAAAGAACTGTGCGTATGCTGACTCGAAACCGCGATAGAAACACAATATTTATTAGTGTTCAAGGCAAGCTCCTAGATTTGGCAACTGCTTTATAAATAACGGGCACGTAATTATGGATAACGATCCTGCAAAAATAAAAGAAGCCGAAAGTATCTCGCTGAAACAATGGGCGGGTGTGGTTCTTGCCTATCTCCTGGTGCCGCTGGTGCTCTTTGGTATCAGCCACGACATGGGCTGGTGGCAGGCGTGGGTGTTTTCCGGGTTGGTGTTGGTTGCCGGGGTAGGTGGGCGGGCCTTTGCGGAAAGTAACCACCCTGGATTGATGTCCGAGCGCATGAGCTTGGGGCATGGCCATGAGGTAAAAAGTTGGGACAGGATTTTAGGCCCCTTGTTGGGATTTGGCCTGCTCTATCCCCACGTTATCGTCGCAGGTCTGGACCACTACTATGGTTGGACCACCACAGCCTTCCCTCTTTGGGTTCATATAGTTGCCTTTGTGGTCATCACGCTGGGTTACCTGGTGGCGGGATGGGCCATATATGAAAACCGTTTCTTTTCACTGCTGGTCCGCATTCAGACGGATCGCGGACATCGAGTCTGCGATACCGGGCCTTATCGATTTATTCGCCATCCAGGCTACTCAGGTAATGTTTTATCCTCATTCTGTGTTGGTCTGTTGTTGGATTCATGGTGG
>DKAX01000191.1 GCA_002450975.1 Proteobacteria bacterium UBA6915 | reverse complement strand
TTTCATGCGGACGCCTTGGCGAATGCCGTTGCGGCGAGAGTAGGTGCCGATTTCGATTGATAAGCCTTGAGGATCTCGTGCGCGGCGTCCATGCCTGCCTGCATGGCATGATCCATATTGTAATAACGAAACATGCCGCCACGCCCGGCGGTGTAGAGATTTGAAAACCGGCGGAGGTAGGTGTAAATGATACGGCAGTCCTCGCTGTAACCCACTTCGAACAGTGGATAGGCATTGGCGATCCGTTGCACGACGTGGCCGATCACCTCATGGCGCTTTATGATGTCCAATCGTACCAGGCTGTCAATGGTTCGAGCGGCCAGCGCCGCATCACTGCCGTTCCAGACAGTATCCCCCCGAAAACAAAAATACTCTGTCACCAACAGAGATTCACCCTCCGGGGCCATGCATCGGCTCCAGTTGGTCGGTTCGTGTATGCGCCCAAAGGGGATCGTCTTCTCGGGGACATAGATCCACGTCTCCTCGGTCACGCGAGGACGGTTTACCATGACAGCGACCGTCACCAGGTCCCGGCTGCGCAAGCGGGCGGCCGCCGCCATTACCTTCGCCGGCGGGTGCGGACGTAAGGCGCTGACCAGAATGGGCAAGGGGATGGTGGAAACAAATTGCCCCGCCGCCACCACGCGGCGGCGCCCGGCCTGAACTACTTCTACGCTGTCGATAGTGGCGCCCGAGTGGTTCACGCGCGTCACGCGCGTGCCGGTATGGATGGCATTGTGTGGGCGGATTTGCGCCGCGAGGTTCTCGGCGATCTGTCCAATGCCAAGGCGCGGATAGAGAAAGTGTGTGGCCAGAGTTGGCAAATCCCTTCCGCGGCGGGACAGTAGCGCCTTTTTGATCGCCGCACCCAGTGACAGTCCCTGGATGCGTTGCGCTATCCATGCCTGGTCGATACGACTACAGTTGATACCCCATACCTTCTCGCTGTAGTCACGGAAATATAGATCAAACATGGTGCGGCCGAAATGACCGATGACCCAGTCTTCGAGGGAGACGGCTCGGCGGCCAAACACACGTGTGCGCAGGCGTTCGCGGACATAGTCAGCCAGAATGCGCGCCGTAGTGACGGCCCCGAAGCCGAACACGGCATTCAGAGGTCTGAGGGGGTAATCGAAATAGCGCTGGCGCAAGAGGATCTTGCTCGAACGGGGCACCGTTAGACAGTCATCACCGAGGATGTTTCTGACGTAGGCTTCTAGGCTCGGATCCTCGGTGACAAAACGGTGACCACCGAGATCAAAACGAAAGCCTTCATGCTCCATCGTAGTTGCGAGACCGCCGACATGATCACTACTCTCGAGGATCTCAACCGCGCGACCTGCAGCGGTTAATGTTTGCCCCGCTGTCAGACCCGCCAGCCCGGCTCCCATGATCGCCACATCATTGATGATGCTGTCTACTTTCGCATCCATATCTTTGTCCCGTCAGGCGGCTGCTTTTTTCTCATGTCAGCCCGCAGGCCGAACCCGCGAATTGCCCCCTGGTGTCGGGACGCTGCATTTTGTCCGATCCCTGAGTGGGCACACGGCCGTGCCTATTCTGTGAGTTTCTGATAGTACTCCTGAAACTCGCTGTCAATGCCTTCAGGCGCGGCGGCTCCGGCGCCGGCCCCATAACCACCGGCCTCGGGCGCCTCAAAGTAACCGGGTTCGACACCGGTTCCCAATGAAATGTTGTAGCCAACCAGCGCAGAAAGGAAGAAGGCGACAATAACAATCAATACCCAAAGTTGGTTTTTCAATGTTCTCCCTCCTGCTTTTCCAACTGACGCATGCCCTCAGCCAGGAAATACATAACGTGAGTAGCTCGCGGATGACTATTCATTATCCTTCAAGAGTTGCTTGTAGTACTCCTCCATCTCATCGCTGATCTCGGATTTCAGCCCTACGTCCTGTTTCCCTGAACCACCGATCAGCCCGACTTCATACATGGGCGGCAGACTGTAGCCCATCATAAAACCCATAAAACTGAGGACAATCAAGATGACTACCCATAAACTGTTTTTCATGCTGTACTACCTCTCTTTGATCCTGCGGCTTGAGTGAATATTAGCCAGTAACAGCCTCACGCCTTTTCGATATCCCAGATAAACTTTCCACTTTCTTGGTCGCGGCTGACAATTTCATCCCCCGTGTTGTCACACATGGTGGCAATCGATTCCCCCGAGGAAGGGTTATCGAAAATCACTTTTAGGTGATCGCCGGAATTGATCTTCGACAAGGCTTTCTTGGTATAAATTTGCGGATGGGGGCATACATATCCTCCTACGTCGAGCAGATATTGTCCATCAGAGACTTTTTCAAATTTCATGATCGCTTCTCCATCGTGTTTGTGGTCATAGTTTTAAATGTCACAAGTTTCGAATTCCTTGGCCATCCTTCTTTCTGTCCACCAGTTGAAGAACTTGACGCCGATATAGGCCCCGCCAATCATTCCCAGCCCGAACAACCAGCCTGACACATCACCCTGGGAAACGCGGACAAAGAACGCACCGACATTACAGCCGAGGCCCAGCCGTGAGCCAATACCCATCAAGGCACCGCCGATAATGGCCCAGGTTGCCAGTTCCAGAGTAGGCTTCTTGAACTTGAACTCGTTGTTCAGCAGCGCCATGACTGCCGCGCCGCCGATCAAGGCGAGCGACATCCAGTCCGCCGGATTGATGGCGGGATTGGGGATGCCGTTAACGAAACCGAAGTAGATATTGTCCATGTTTTCCGCGCCCATTTTATTGAATACCCAGCCGACCCATTGCGCCTCCTGAGTGGTTACGTACCAATAGCCCGGGTCAAACACGGTGCCGTTAACTGAAATTCCGAAATCGTGGCCCATTCTTTCCAGCAGGGTACCCGCGTTTTGCACCCCGAACTTGACGCGCAAACCCTGGGTCACGAACATTTGCAGGCCGCAAAAAATACCGAGAATCAAGCCGGCGATTGCCGTGCGCCTGGAGGCCAGGATCATGGACCAGTAGCCGGCCCAATCGTCCTTGAATCCGAGCTGAGGATTTGTCTTCTTCCGCTTGTTCAGAAATCCGCGCCGCGACCAGATTATGTACACCCCCAGCAGCAGCAATGCCGCCGGTATGATAACGCCAACTAACACGTTGCCGAAAAAAGCGCCGGCGATTGAGTCATTGGACTGACCCATCATGTTGGCGTAGGTCATGACAGGCTGATCCCATACGTAGCCTGCAAGATACTGATCGACCCAGCCGTCACTGGCATTAATGGTCTCCGGCAGACCTTTGGCAATGGCGGACTGGTGCCAGGAATCGGGGACGAGCTTGTTAGCCCAGCCGGCGACATCCGCGAACCACGCCTGAGTCACACTGATCGACAAGATTACGAGGAGGGCGACGCCGTTGCCTTCCCCCGTTTTATACAGTGAGCCAGAGGCACAACCGCCCGCGAATACCATACCCACACCGAAGATGAANNGCGCTAACGAAGGCGCTCACCAGTGCAAACAATACAGTAGCTACCATGACCCCTACTGCCATGCGTGGCACGCCCACCGCAAACAGGTCGCGGAATGCTGATGAAAAGCAGAAACGGCCATACTGCAGGCACATCCCGTAGATAAATCCGAACCATAAATACACGGACAGGTAGATGTAATACTCGTTATAGGCGTAGGTCCCGATACTGACCATTGCTAAAAAGGCGACAATGACAAAAGCCCAGATGCGTTTCTTTCTTAATTCAGCTTCCATTAGATGCACCTCTGCAAAGTGTAAATTATCGTCTGTCGGTGAATTACCCGGACACAGACTCGTAGATATTCACAATTGTGGTGTATTTAAAAATAGACTCATTTTGGGTGAATGCTATTACCAGTTGATAACCTTTAAGCCGTTCGGCGATCGACGCGGGTAACGCCTGATTGGCGCTGCTCGCGATAACCGCGATGATCTGGCTCGGTGCTGTGCTGGTGGCGTCGTAATAGGATGCAGATGTGTATTCCCAACTGAACCGCACCGGCGATGTCGCAAGCACGTTTGCTTTCGGGGGCGGATTGACCCTGGCATCGTGGTTATAGATTAGCTGTTTATTAGTGAATAAATCGAGTATAGGGACACTCACAGCCGGATTAATCGAGGAACGCATCTGGGGTAATACAATGACTTCAACGCTCTCTGCATCCATTGTGTTGAGGTACATTCCCGCATGTTGGATATTCACTGCACTAGTGGTTTTAAGAAATGCAGAAAATCCCAATGTCCCAATCACGATTGCCGACCCCACCGTACAAAGCACGAGGAAATTCGCAATTCTTTTTTCTTTTATTTGGCGTAAGGCATAGGCGGCCATCAACGCTAACATGGGAAAGGTGATCAAGGTGTACCTAATACGTTTAATCTCAAACAAAACAATCAGCAGCAACATCCAAGCGATGATCAGGTATCGAGGGTCCCGCTGATGGAGAGCGATAATGATCGAACATACGGCGGCGATACTGACAATCGGGTGGATTTGGAACAAAAAAGTAGAGACGTAAGATTCTTCCCATCTTCCCAGGCCGGGCACCTGGTAGCGTATCAATAAATTGAGTTGTTCTGCGACGACACCTGATTTCCATGCCAGCACCAGACCCATCAATATGAAGACACCTGCTGTAATGATGGCGCTTCGCCGAGCCAGCGCTCGCCAGCCGTGCTGCCATTGGATGAGAACAATAAGAGGAACAACACTGAGCATTAGCCACGTAGAGTACTTGGCAAGCAGGGCCAGGGTGATGGTGACCGCGGCCAACAAGAGCAACGGCAAAGTGCCTCGCGTTATCGCTTGCCAGGTGACGTAAACGGCGAGGGTGAGAAAGAACATGGTCGGTATATCTGCCAACATCAAGGGCACTTGTGTCAGTAGATACGGCATGCCCAGCAGCAGTGCGCCGCCGTAGAAACCGACGGTCTCATCCCACACTGCTCTGCCGAGCAGGTAGGTCAGAGTTACTGTGCCGGCAAAGAACAGGGTCGTGACGAGCTGGATCCCGGCTCTGCTTTCTCCCAACAATGTAAACGTAAGGCCATAGATAAAAGGAACCAGCGGCAGGTCGGTCCANNCACTTTGTAAGGACGAGGAACACGGAGCCCGGCACCAAACCAGGCGAGTGCCAGTGCCGGCAACATGAGCAGGCAAACCCACCAGGCACGCGCGTCAACGAATACCCACTGCCAACTGGTCAGCCGGTTGTCATCAAAGGCTTTCAGGGTCAGGAGGAGAAAGAACGCGCACATGGTCAACAGCGCGATCAGAGCCGCCATTTGGAAGCGCTGGTAGATAGCCTGTTGGGGCCAATCATAGTCCGGTTTGGTCCACCTGATACTGGTCAGTGCCTTCATCTCACTCCCGATGTCGGATTTATTGTTGTTGGCCCTTGGGTAGGAGGGCGTACTACCAGGAGATCACCTTGTCGCACTGCTCGATTTTATCGACCAGCGCATCGTAGGAAATGTCCTTTTCTGTGAGGTTGATGACCTCGACCTCATGCTCCTTCTCGTGCACGTCGATAATAATCTGCGCGTCTGCATTGGGGCCATTGGTCAGTATGTGCAAAATCTTCATCGTTGTGATCTCTGCCTTTGGTTTGCTAAAGAGAAGTCCAGGAACACTTGTGCTTACAGAACAATGACCCGATCCGATTGGTTATTCATCATGGCATTATTGTACTGGCTGCCACTAACGATCTCTTTTGACACCCCGCTGACATCCACGTCCTGTTCGCCGGCGCTGTGACTGCAGTGACTCATCACGACGTTGTCGAGTTCGCAAAGCTGTGTAAATTTCGGATCTCCTAATAGTTTCACGCCTTCATCCATCGCAAAGATCGTCACTTCGTGACCTTTGGCATTGGCGGCATGGGTGATGCCGATGATCTTGTCGAGATGTTTTGTGGTCGTTATCACGATTCCGAGTTTCACGTCACCCCCCTTTCTTATTATGCTGAGCATCCTGCAGCATTTGGGCCAAATTTCACTTTAAGTATAGAAATAGCCGGAATGCCCGACATTCGGAATGATGCAATCGCATCATTTTGGATTTGCAGTGACGGTGGGCTTTGGAACATCACAGCAACACCGTGCGCGGCCTGTGTTTCTCAGTGGCCTCTGTGGTGTCGCACGGTAAAGCTCTTTGACGGCGCGTTGGGAATAGACCAAGCAGGTCCGTACATGCTCCGGGAAGGAGCGTACTGGAAATTAACGGTTCAGCGAGCTACCTGGCATCCCTCAATAGGGAAGGATATGATCGTAGGTCAACAACCGGTTGGCGAGTTCGGCCGTGGGTAGATACGTTGTTTCCGCATCGTCCTCTACATTGGAGTAGATGTTTAGTTCCAACTCCTTGATGGTGTCGATATTCAGGGCCGTTCTTTTATTCCTTGCGAGCTTTTGGTTTAGGCAGAAGATGTCTACGCTGTCGTCCATCAGGGTTAGACCAATGGACATTCGCAATGCTTCCTCTTGCCTGTCCCTTACCACTACGGCGATTTTCTTACTCATCATGACCTCCCATCAATCAACTTGACTGAATGTATTAGACCTAGTGGTGCTCACTGCGGCCAATGTGCGTGTCGGCGTTTTACAAAGACATAATCTATCTACGATCTGCCGGCGCTGGAACGATGTTTCATGCCACGGCTTCTGGGAACGTGACCCGAACGGCATTCACTAGTGCACCAGGTTATGGCGATAGGCATAAGCCACAGCCTCCGTCTGGCTGTGGACGCCGAGCTTGTTCTGAATATGCTGGACGTGGTTGCGGACGGTGGTAACACTGATGTCCAGGCGCTTTGAAATTGCCGGGCAGGGTAAACCTTCCGCGAGCAACTGGAGGACGTCCTGCTCCCGCTTGGTGATGCGAAGAACGACCTCTTCGTCGTCGCCGGTGCAAGTTGCCGCCGTGGCCGGTCGTCCGGCTCGGAGCGCACAGTCCATCGCGGTGAGGATGTCACGAGACATGCCGCGGTGAAGGAGATGCATGACGATCCACCGTTTCTTACACGGTGACGGGACCAGCACGACGTTGACCGACAATGTCAATGGCTTGTCATCATCGTCCGCTTTCGTCTGAATCGAAAAGCTCTTTGGTGCTACACCACCATTGGCCAGTTGGGCGACATGACAATTCTCCCCGCAGAAGAGCTCACCTGATACCGGGCTTACACCGCGCATGACCTCACAACAGGTCCGTCCCAGCACCTTTTTCGAAGGGCGATTGAACAGCTCCTCACAGCCGGGATCCCAATAGATGATCCGCTGCTTGGCGTCGACAGCGAATGCCCCGTCAACAGCGCGGAAAAGTAGATCACCAAGTATTGGCATCGCTCTTAGACCTCCCCGATATGGGACATTTCTTATTATTTGTAGTGCGGTTTTTACGTACTTCTGAAAACCCTAGTTCTGTCCCTTGACCCTGTCAAGGCGTGCAATCTGCAGCAAATACTCACTTGCGGCAGGCGGCCGCCAGTTTGGTGGAGAATACGGGGAAATGCTGTTCGATGATCTGCTAGAGATGGGCTTCTGTACATCATGTTTATGCAAAACTGCCTGGAGCACAAAAATATCGTGCTATTGCATTTTGCAAATACGAGATTATTCCACCGGTAGATGCGGCATCAACCTTAAATTGTTGAAAAACAACTAATTCACTGTTCCTTTAAGAGGAACATGGTCGCCTTGATTTACGGGGATATTATTGGGAGGGCAATTTTTCAGCGTACAATCAGCACGGAGATATCTGCGGTGTTAGTTACTTCACGACTTACGCTACCTAATAGTAAAGAGTGCAGGCGTCTGCCGCGCGAGCCCATGATAATGAGATCGACACCTTCTTCCTTGGCGGTAGCCACAATCTCCTCAGCGGGATGCCCTTTTTTAATTACTGATTGGATGTTCTTGTAGCCTGCTTGCTCAAGCACATCTCTAAAATGGGAGATGATTCTTGTGGCTGCTGCGTCCAACTTCTCCTGATACTCGCTGCCCTCTAAGGCCTCACTGACCTCCTCAAGGTCTTGTTCACTTTCTAGCGCTTCGCCCACTAATGACCATCCAAATAATCTTTCTATATATAGCAATAATATCGAATCAGGCTGGAATGCTTTAGCCCAACCGGCCAGCGCTTGTGCTGCTTGTTCCGAGCCTTTGGTGTTATCTACTGCCAGCAGAACCTTCTTCATGAGTATGTCTCCCAAATAAAGTTGACATGACTGAGTAACATGCGACGGCGCTGTGTTGCAAACTTGCTTATTAAATACGTTACGCTATTACAAACGACAATTCGTTTTAATGACGTACATCAAGTCCACCGCACAGAGCTAGTAAACCAATCGATTTATCAAGTTACAGACTACGGGATAGGAATTTGCTTTCGCTATGCGAAGCATATTTAATTGCACAACTCACTACTTAAAGCCTGAATTCGTACCATTGTTCTTCTTCTCTCGTGTTCCATACAGGTTTCGAGGCTATTCTCACCATCTCTACACCCTTGTTAATAATAATATTAGCTTAAGGAAGGGAGGATGGATGTAGAACGATCCAGTGATATTGGGTAGGACAAATCTAACAATCTAAAACCCTTACCAACAAAGAAGTTATAGAAATTGAACTCCTTATATATATAAATAATAATCAGATACGCGAGCATTTTGATTGATTATCAACTGAGGTATTTTTCCAGTAGATATACGACCTGAATTACTGTGACCCTTAGACCATATAAAAAGTACGTGAAATGGCACATAAACCTTTATATTCCAGTTAAAAAATCCACTTTGCGTTTCGTGAAAGTCATCAGAAGTGTGGTAGAATCTCGCGCTTTACAAACAGCAAGATCGTTAAAAATCAATAGGTTATCCGGAGAGGTGTCCGAGTGGTT
>DKAX01000176.1 GCA_002450975.1 Proteobacteria bacterium UBA6915 | reverse complement strand
CATGTTGGCCAGATCTATAACTGGCGAACCCAGTTCAACAAGCTGTCTAAAGGTCAGTTTACCGTCGCAGATGGCACGAACTACTCGAAGGATGAGTCGGTTGAGATGCGTAAATTGAAGAAGGAGATCGCGCAACTCAAGGAGGAGCGGGACTTCTTAAAAAAAGCGACGGCATACTTCGCGAAAGCCGACAAGTAAAGTATGCCCTGATTGAGTCGTGTCGGTGTGAGTTCAGAGTCACCATGATGTGCCGTGTGTTGTCGGTCTCGCGCTCAGGCTTCTATGCCTGGCTAAAGCGGCCTGTCAGTCGGCGGGAACAACGGCGTGTACTGGTGGGCCAGGCCGTGGAAGAGGCCTATGCGAGCTTTAAAAAGCGTTATGGCGCGCCGAGGCTGACTGCAGAGCTGAATGCCCAGGGGATCGCCTGTAGCCTGAACCATGTGGCGGCATTATTACGTGAGCGTGGCCTGCGGGCCCGTAATGGCAAGGGCTTCCGTTATCGCCATCGCACTGAGGCAAAACATAATGCGTGCGAAAACCTGCTACGTCGTCACTTCAGTGCCCCAGCCCCCAACCTGAAATGGGTATCGGATATTACCTATATCCGGGTGGGCCGCAAATGGTTGTACCTGGCAGCGGTACTGGATCTGTTCTCACGCAAAGTCGTGGGCTGGTCGCTGAAGAACCATATGCGTGAAAGCTTGATCAGGGAGGCGCTTGATATGGCGGTCTCAAACAGAGAGATACAACACGGGACTTTGATCCACTCAGACCGTGGGGTACAGTATCGTGGTAACGAGTATCAGGACGCACTTACTATGTATGGAATACACTGTAGCATGAGTCGGAAGGGAAACTGCTGGGACAATGCTGTTATGGAATCCTTCTTCAGCCGCTTCAAGGTTGAACTCATCTATGCTGAGAACTACACGACGACCGAGGCGGCCCGTGTGGGTATCTTTGAATATATCGAGTTGTTCTATAACCGTCACCGGCGTCACTCAGCCATCGGTTATGACAGCCCATATGAATATGAACAGCAGTATAATAATTTAACCGTGTCCACTATTCGTGGGTAAGACCACTGTAAACTTCATAAGCAGTCGGGGAAAGAGGTAGTCCGGAAAAGCAGGTCAGGGCAGTTCACGGTCTCCCGGCACCAAGACATCTCTTCATCCTCGGACGTGTTCAGGCGCGGTCTTGCAACCTGATCCCGCAGTTCCTGCTGTGAGGCACACTATATCCTGTGCTCTTCGTTTGTCTGAATTGATATATGCCAGCTCACCTCCTGGTCGGTGTCGCTCAATACGCATTTTTTTAGTTTCTCGTAACAACACAGGTACATGTTCGCCTGGACTGTTTCGGTAACGATACCGCCGGTCGCCCGGCAAAACGCTCGGGGCGAAAGATCAGCGTAGTCCTGGGCCTGGCTTGATGCCGAGAATGCTAATGCCAGCAGGCAGCAGATGAGTGACGAGGTCAGGGTGAGGCGTTTCATAAATAGTCCTCTGGTAAGGTAGCAAAGCAGATGGGGCAGCCGGAAGCAGGGCAACAAGGCAGACTGGAGGCCGGAAAAAACGCATCACTGCAGCTGCAGGTAGCCATGGCTGTCGAGACGGCCCCGGTATTGGTACTGTTTGGCGTCGAGATCGACAGCCGAGCGACCGCTCTGCCTGTTGATTTCGTGATGGTGAGTGTGATCGTCCATGATGTGGCCCTGATGGTCTGTGATTCTCTTGTCCAGCACCGGCGCTATGTGTTTCTGTTGTTCGACCCAGGCAATCACCTCGTGCGGGCCGATGGCATCGGTTTTGCGCGGGTTGATGGCGGCAGGATTATTCCGCAGAAAAAGATTGAACTCGGCCAGGCTGTAGTGTTGGTCATCTTTCAGGGCTTCACCATTTACCCGGATCGCCTGGATACGGTGCGGGTAAGAGAGGCGCAGGTCGACTTGCATCTCGAGCCCGGAGTAACGCCACATATTGCCGCCTATTTGCTGTAATACGTCCCTGGCAACGACGTTTTCGATGGCCGCTTCCAGCATGGCGCGCAGGTCGCGGCCGCGAAACTGCATGTGGTATATGGGCGCCTCGGTGGGAACGATGTTGTAGATATCCTCCACGGTTATCGGTCCCGGCAGGATAGTGGCGCCGTAACGTCCCGGCTCGCTCATTGCCAGCTGTTGCCTGGTTCGTGCGCGCAAGGCATCCGTCACCAGGTTGTCCGCCGTGCTCTGCCAGGTGCCCTGGCGGTACAGCAGGGTGCGGGTGTAACCGATGACGCGCTCAAGCTCGTTTTTGTAGGGTGCGCGCAAGGTGTCGATCAGCGACTCGATGGCCGGGTCCGGTGTAATCTCGTCCGCGCGTACGGGAAACAGGGTTTGGGTGAAGCCGGCGATTTTTTTGTGGCGCACGCGCAAATCCAGTTGCCCCAGCATCTTGCCATGGGAGCCGCTTTGCACGACCAGTACGTTGCGCTGGCTCTTCTTGTTCTTCACCAGCGTGGGACGATAGAGAATGTCGTGGGTATGGGCCCCGACAATGACATCGATGCCGCTGACGAGCTCGGCATAACGGGCATCGACTTTCCAGCCCATATGCGACAAAACAATTATCAGATCGACGCCTTTCTGGTTGCGCAGTCGATTGATGTCCGCCTGCACTTCCTCCAGACGCAGACCGAAGGACCATTGCGGATGATGAGCCACCCGGGCCATCCAGTGGTAGGTCAGGCCGATGATGGCAACCTTCAGCGTACCGCTCTTTCGTATGATGTAGGGGTGCACATTTTTCAGCTTTACCCGTTCTTCCCAGTCGGCATCATAAAAATTGGCCGCGACGATGGGGAAGCGGGCGGCAGCGAACAGCCGCTCCAGTGTTTGCTGGTCATAGAAGAATTCCACATTGCCGGGCACCATGGCGTCGTAGCCCATGGCGTTCATGACCTGCACGACCGGTGTGCCACCCAGGCGCACCGGCACCACGGTGCCATGCCAGCTGTCGCCACTGTCGAGCAACAGGGTGCGCCCGGGTAGTTGCGCACGCTGGCGCCGGACGAGGCTGGCGATATGGGCGAAGCCGCCCACTTTGCCCTGGCGCTTTGCGCGGTCCATGAAACCG
The DNA here is from genome assembly GCA_002450975.1 of Proteobacteria bacterium UBA6915. Classification (GTDB taxonomy): domain Bacteria; phylum Pseudomonadota; class Gammaproteobacteria; order UBA6915; family UBA6915; genus UBA6915. The sequence goes on along the minus strand of DKAX01000176.1, from coordinate 1,784 downwards.
GCATCGCCTTCCTCGCGGTGGTAAAGCGGGGTCAGGTAGCCGTGGGTATCGTTGGTCCACAGAATTCGCAGGTCAGGATTTTCTTCAGTGCCGGTGGCGTGGCCTGCGCAGGCCGGTTCGCACAGCAACAGCAGTAGCAGGATGGCTGCGCGATTCATGGTTTGCTCGATAACATGATCCACGGCAAGGGGCCGACGCTGGCCGGTTCCTTGCCGTGGGTGTTGTTCAGTGCAACACGATCATGGCTCATTGCGTTTGTTGTCCTGTGCCCCGATGGTGCTACGGACGAATGTAGTACCAGCCGGCGCCCTGAAGACGCATGATCTCGACAGCACCGCCGCCCACCTTCTTGACGTGGTTGTCAGGGTACAGATCGCTGTCTTTCAGTTTCATCTTCTTCATGGTCATACCGCAGGCGCGGAACTCGACACCCTGTGCGCCGAGCTTTTTCAGCCTGGGGCCGACGCTGGAGTTCATGGTCAGCATCTTCAGGCCCGGACCGAAGGCGACCACCTCGACGTCCAGCGGGTAGCCGGTATTTTTTGGGGCGGCTTTGGCGATATTCAGCACCATGTTCCACAGCTTCGGATTGTCCTCGCTGACTTGCAGTACCAGCCCTTTACGTTCCGCCGCGGTCGCGCAGCTGGCGAACAGCGACAGGAACAGCGCAGCGAACAGGATGCGCAAGCCGTGGGTCTGTTGTGTTTTGGTGTAGATCATGACGTTTCTCCTTGTTGTTTCGGTGATCTGTTGCCTGGCCGGGGCGGCGAGGCCGGGTCATCGACATTTACAGCGACGTCAATGAACCGGGCTCTCGCCCTCCCGCCGATGCCGGCCAGGGGTGCGGGTCCTTATTCCGCGGAGATGCCTTCCTCGTTACTGCGAAATTCTTCGTAGTCGATCTGGCCATCCCGGTTCAGGTCGGCCCAGCGGAAGCTGTCGCGGTAGTAGAGGTTGGTGAAGCGCACCAGTTCGGGCTGCGCCTGGATTTCCTTCGCGGTGAGTGAACCGTCCCGGTCCCGGTCCAGCGTGTTAAATTGGTCCGCCAGCGTGCTGGCAGCGGCGTGGGCATTGCCGGCCGGCAGGCCTGCCAGCAGGGCCAGGCAGAGGCTGGTGAAAACCAGACGATACGGACGGTTCGGTATAAAGTTGATGTTGTTCATGACATGTCTCCTTTTCGTTCACGGTGTCGTGTATGAGGCCGGGCCACCCCCCGGCAGGTCACGGGACAAACCCTGGGCGACGGGGTGGTGAAAGACGTGACCGGGAAAGGACCATTTTCGGACCAATTTAATTGCCCAAAAAAACAATAGGTTATATAGTGCCTAACCTGCTTATGACCAACCGGGGTGGGAATGGATTCACAGGTGTTCGATAGCAACGTGGCAAGTTTCCGTGTCGGGAAATGGCGCGTGCAGCCGGGTGCCTGCGAGATTGTCCGCGGCAGCGAGGTGGTCCGGCTCCAGCCCCGGGTGATGGAGTTGCTGCAACTGCTCGCCAGCCGGCCGGGCGAAGTGTTCACCCGCGCGGAGATTGAAGAGCAGGCCTGGCCCGGCATGGTGGTGGGCTATGACGCGNNCCAAGAAAGGTTATCGCCTGATTGCGCCGGTGACGGCCGATGGCGACGACAGCCCTGAAATCATCCCGGTATCCACATCGGCCGCTGCACCGGCGCCCGAACCTGCTACCAACGGTGGCGTTGCCGCTACGGAGGCCAACCGGCGTCCTTTAATGGCCGTGCTGGCCGTGGTCGGTGCGCTGGCGGGTATCGTTCTGCTCGTGTT
>DKAX01000120.1 GCA_002450975.1 Proteobacteria bacterium UBA6915 | reverse complement strand
GGCCGCGGGACGCTGGTGTAACCAAGCCGCGCTGGAACCTTGTGGGTCATAATCCATCAGTGCGGTTTTGTGGTTCTGATTGACAAAATAGCTGGCCAGATTGGTGGCCAAAGTGGTTTTACCGCAGCCGCCCTTGGAGTTAATTACCAGTATTGTTTGCATTGTTGACGCCCTGAGATTTTATTATCCTGCCTATTACGCTGCTTACTATATAGATAACCATTGACCATGTTGTGTGATTAACCACAAATTTGGTTGAAATAAATGTGGAAGGGAGTACCAGGAAGAGACTGGGAAAAACTTCCTAACTTTATGAATATAAAGGTAATAAAGCAAATTGAATCGATCGGGCGGGTTTACCGAGACTCACTGGATTGTCTGTAGCCGTTAGCTGTGGCGCGGGTAGCACTTGTCTATACACGTATCACCTGATGACTGTATGGCCACGTTCAGGACTTGCTGGCAATGGTGCCATTGGTGGGTGTAGTCAGGAGAAGCTAAGGGTGACCCTTACCCAATCGGGCTTGTGTTTTGATCCGTTGAGGCAGTGTACATGACACGAATATCGACGTTGAATATCCCACGCAAGATCATACCCCTGGTCTGGGCAATTCTGGTTTTCTTGATACAAGTCATCCTGCCGTGGTGTATCGCAAACCTCGGTGTCAGACATGGCTGGTACAGCGATATGCCTTCGAATGTGAATTTGCTGGGCTTAATACCTGTTACTGCCGGTGTCGCTGGCGATTTTTGTCTTTTGTCGAGCGGCACAAACTGTTTGCTCTTTTGGTTTCCGGTGCGTGGCAGCAGTTTTGGCAACTAGCCATTATTGGGCTTTGGAGTTTGAAAGCCAGGGTGGTGGGTTTTGAAATATTGCCATGGTACATGGTATATGAAAAAATTCCACTTCAATCGGATTGATTGCAAAGCAAGTACAACCATTTTCAATGAATACTATTGCCGTACAAATTTCCCCTGAAGCCAAAGGCGCCTATTTCGCCGAATATCGACACATAGCCGAGTGTGAATTCAAACAGGTGTTTGGCGACAAGGCGTTGAAGTACAAAAAATTCGGGTCGCTGGAATTTTTCCTGATTGAGGATTTGGAGTTGGAATTGGCCCGGTTGTTGCGCCTTTCATTTGTCCAGGGCGTGTATTCCGTAGCAGGTGACCTGTTCAGACCGCTGGATCAGGCAGTTTGTTTTGATCTGCATGAAGATTTTGTATTCGGCAGCAAGTACAAAGGCAAAACCAATGAGCGCCTGACACAGATGCTGATTAACGTGGGGCTGGCAGCAATAGGTGCCGAAGATGGCGTGGGTAAGCGATTACTGGACCCAATGTGTGGACGAGCAACCACTTTGTTATGGGCTCTGCGCTACGGTATGGTTGCCAGGGGAATTGAGCAGGATTCCAGGGCATTAGATGATATTCGTCGCAATCTGAAAAAATGGACCAAGCTGCATCGGCAAAAACACAAGATGTCTGAAGGTGTGATAGGCCGGCCAAATAAAAAGAATCACGGAAAATTTCTGGATTTCAGCGTGAAGTCGACCAGTATGCGTGTGGCAATCGGTGACTCCCGTGAGGCCGATACCCTGTACAAAAAGGAGTCTTTCGACCTTATCATCAGTGACCTCCCCTACGGGGTGCAACATACCACGACGGACAAAAGCCGAAATCCGCTTTCAGAAGTTGCTACCGCATTGGAATCTTGGAAAAATTGTCTGAATCAGGACGGCGCCATTGTGCTTGCATTTAATCGTTATAGTCCAAAGCGGGAAGCGTTGACCGATGCGTTCGTGCAAAAAGGGTTTGAGGTGTTGCCGTTTGGTGCGGAACATCGTATGAGCGAATCCATTGTGCGCGATGTCGTGATATTCAGACATGGCGGATAAAATTACTCGTGGAAAAGGTAAGACGGAAGCGAGCCCAAAGGAGTCATCTATGCGTACCGATATCGAAAGGTTTCGGGATTTACCCAATGTCGGGCCGGCAACAGAGAGGGATTTTCAGCTCTTGGGGATATCCACTCCCAGGGAATTGATTGGCAGGGACCCGTTTCAAATGTACAAAGATCTTTGCCTCGTTACCGGGCTTCGACACGATCCCTGTGTTATTGATGTGTTCTTGTCCGCGGTCAGATATATGGAAGGTGCTCCTGCGAAAAAATGGTGGGAGTATACCGAAGAGCGTAAACGTATCCTGAAGAACCGTTGATAGAAAATGGGCTTCCATCACGGAGCGTTTGCTCCCGAATTGCCCGGAATAATATTTTTTTAGCAGTGTCTGTAGTTGTGAATACCCGGAAGTATAGACCTGCTAGACCGGACATAGGTCACATTTTTACCTCCTGTACTTGTATCTTGTAAGTACTAATATCGCGTCTTTTTTCACTGTAGTGCTGCCTGGCATGTTGTTTTCCCCTCCTTGCAATTTATTTTTCCTTTCAAGGCTCAATTTAATCTTCAATTCATCTTGGTTGCCCAATATTGGCAAAACGGTGTTTTGTGTTCGATGGGAGCGCACTTGGCAATGGTAAAAAATGATTTGCAGAAGGGGGAAATCAAAGTTTGGGATCTTTTTATCCGGTTTTTTCACTGGACCTTGGTTCTCTCCTTTGTTTCCGCCTATTTGACTAGCCAAAGTGGCATGCAGAATACCCATGTTTTGATAGGGTATTTGGTTGGGGTGCTGATTGCAGCTCGTCTGATATGGGGTAAAACCGGCAGTTCTTACGCCCGGTTTAGTAATTTCCTGTATCGGCCAGGGGTGGTGTTCGAGTATCTGGACTCCATACGCAAAGGGCACCCGGTTCGTTATCTCGGTCACAATCCGGCGGGCGGCATGATGGTGTTGGTGTTACTGCTGTTTTTAACTTTTACAACTTTAAGCGGTTTGGTGGTTGAGGCAGTGATCGAGTTTGACGGGCCGTTGTTGGGAATGTTTTCAGGTGTGAGTGACGAGGCAGCCTACGCCGTACGCGAACTGCATGAGTGGTTGGTGAACGGACTGCTGGTTTTGATCTCGTTGCATATTTTGGGTGTGGTCCTGGCGTCGCGACAGCATAAAGAGAACCTGGTGCGTGCCATGATCACGGGTCGTAAGCTGAAATAGTAAGCAGTAAGGAAAGGAAAGAGGGTGAAATATTTAGTCTCGATGGTGTTGTTGTTTGTGACGAGTCTGCCGGCAATTGCTGACGAGCAGCCAAGCAATATGGAATTGTCTGTAGAGCCGTTGTTGCTGGCAGTAAATGACAGAGAGGACAAAGGGAAGAGAGTGCACCTGGAAGGTGAGCGCGAGGTGAAACCAGAATTCGAGACTCGCTGGTTTACCCTTAATAAGAGTCATCAGTATTTTGGGCTTGCCTCGATAGCCCTGGCAACAGCGGCGGTTTTGGCGCCCAAAGATGAGAACGACGTGGAGGGTATACACCATGAGTTGGCGCAGTCGGCCACGGTTTTGGCGGCGGCGGCGGTTGCAACGGGGCTGGTACTTCATTGGGAGGATTTGACGTTTGATCGGACCTTTTTTCAACAGCCCGATAACTGGCATTTCCTGCTGGGGTCACTGGCGACACTGGGTTACGCCATGGCGGTGCAAAATGCCCCGAATGAGGATCATGCCGTCTATGGAGTGACAGGGTTTGTCATGATGGCTACCGCAATAAAACTTACCTGGTAACTTGTTCAATTGGAGTAGTAAGTGTATGAAAAAGGGTTTACTGATTTCGATTTTACTGTTGTCCGCTCAGGCGGTATGGGCCGTTCCCGCCATCGATGATTTGCTTAAGCAATATGATCCCGCCGGCAAGATGCAGTTCAGTGCCGAACGCGGAGACAAATTGTGGCACCAGAAAAACGTCGGTGAAGACGGTAAAAACCGTGATTGCTCCACCTGCCATGGTGCTGATCTGCGCAAACAGGGCAAACATGTAAAATCAGGAAAGGTGATCGAGCCTTTGTCTGCTGCCGTGAATAGTGAACGTTTCACCGATATGAAGAAGGTGGAAAAGTGGTTCAAACGTAATTGTAAATGGACCTATGGCCGTGAGTGCACAACCCAGGAAAAGGGTGACATTCTGGCGTGGTTGGCCAAACAATAAACCTATCGGAGCAGGTATGAATAAAAAGAGTGTAATCATCGCGTTGTCTCTCATGGTTGCGGCCGGTGCCTGGCCAGCCGCCAACGCGGAAGATGGTGGCTTGACCTCCTGGTTGCTCAGTTTCAAACGTTTCAAAGAAGTTGAGCCTATGAGGGACGAGGTCTATATCGAAGAGTGTGGTTCGTGTCACTTTCCNNTGGCCTCGTTGAAGCAGGGCGAAACGCCGATACGCATGACCGAGACTGCATATATCCGACGCAAGCATCATGAGATTCCGGATGAGCTGGTTAAGGGTAACGCCAAGGTTAAGTCTTTGGCCTTTTGTAACCGCTGTCACCAGCAGGCCGAAAAAGGAATCTATGACGATGACACCGTCGAGATTCCCGGCAAGGGGCGTTGGACATGGTGATTCGCTGGTTCGTTTGATGACTCAAAAAGGGGCGCATAGGGCGCCTCTTTTTTTGTATCCAACAAAACATGTTGTTCGATTTGAAATGTAAAGTCGTTGCTGAAGCGGTTTCCTGATTGAATGAATGTTTATACTTATTTGTTCTATTTAAGATACAAGAATATTTTTTGTACAAAATCGTATAACTATTTTCCAGTTATTCAAATGCTCAATAGAGCGCTCGGCGATAAATTCTCTGCAAGTTAAAAAAAACTTAACAACATCAATTGGTAATTTACTCTTTAAACTTCTATCGCGTAAGTTTCCTTCTGCCTGTCATTGTGCGCAGTCTTTGATCAAAAAGTTAGTTAACAAGGTGTGCGATGAAAACAAGCAGTGCGCCCGTGCGGTGTGGTACACAGGTCGGGACATCTCAGTTCATCATCATAATAAAGGAGATGCGTATGTTCAGTATTAGAGAGGGGGAGAGAGAGGCGGGTGTTTTTCCTCTGGCTTCGCAGATAAAAAAAGTAGTAATTCGTAGTGGTGCGTTATGCGGCGTGGTTTTGTCATCGCTGTCGATGGCCGAGCCTTTGCCAGGAGGGACGCTGGACCCGCTCACCATACCCAAGTATGTGACACCAATGTCGCTGCCCTTGGAGATGCCGGAAAGCAAGAGCGATAAAAAAGTGGACTATCAGATTGCCGTGCGTCAATTTGAGCAACAGGTGCTACCACAGGGATTTCCGCAAACGACCGTTTGGGGTTACGGATCGATTGATCATCCCGCTTCCTTTGCCTATCCTGCCTATACCATCGAGGCAGAGGCCAATCACAAGGTTAAGGTGAAGTGGATCAATGAACTGATTGATGCACAGGGTAACTATCTGCCCCACCTGTTTCCGGTTGATCAGACACTGCACTGGGCCAATCCTACCGGACAGAGTTGCAGTGACGGTACGGCGCGCAGTGATTGCAGCGGTACTAATCCTGTGCCTTACACCGGGCCGGTGCCTATGGTCACCCATGTACACGGTGCCCACGTCGGGCCGGAGAGTGATGGCTATCCCGAGGCGTGGTGGTTACCGGCGGCGGCCAATATCCCGCCTGATTACATCACCCGCGGTAGTCGTTGGGGGCAGAGCAGTAAATTTTCCGTTAATGACGGCCAGGCGGTCTTTACTTATCCCAACGACCAGTCGGAGGCAACCTTGTGGTACCACGATCACTCCTTGGGTATTACGCGTCTCAATGTCTATGCCGGCCCTGCCGGTTTCTGGCTGATACGTGATGAAAAGGGATTGGAGCGCAAACTCGATTTGCCGCGCCCGGCGCCCAAGAAAAAGAACAAGGCCGGTCGCAAGTATTACGAGTTGCCGTTGGTAATTCAGGATCGCTCCTTCAATGCGGATGGTTCGTTGTTTTATCCCAGCGAGCGCGCCTTCTTCGAAGGTATCGAGCCTGGGCAGCTGGATATCGACTTCGTACCCAACTCCGATATCGCGCCCCAGTGGAATCCCGAGGCATTTTTTAATGTCATGGTGGTCAACGGTGCGACCTGGCCTTATTACGATGTCGATCAGGGGCGTTATCGCCTGCGCCTGCTCAACGCCTGTAACTCGCGTTTTCTCAATTTGAGTCTGCAAGTGGTCAGCAGTCCCGATGCGAGCCTGGTCGGCAGCGAGATACCGTTCTATCAGATCGGTAATGATCAGGGGTTGCTCTCCGATGTGGTGCGCGTGCAGACCGGTGTGTATACGATCTACGACACGGAAGATGCCGCGCAACCGGTGAAAGAGGTTACACCGCCCGATCCGCAACAAGCGCTGTTGATGGCTCCAGCCGAACGTGCCGATGTGATTGTTGATTTCACCGGCTTGCCCGCCGGTACGCGTGTGCGCGTGATCAACACTGCGCCCGATGCACCCTTTGGCGGCTTCCCCGACGTGCCTGCCGATGCCGATACCAGCGGTCAGGTCATGGAGTTTGTGGTGGGTGTCGATGTCGGTCCGGTGTTTGCCGATCCCACGGCCATGGTGTTGCCTGATGCACAACCTTTGGTGGCCGATGCACCGGTGCGTCACGTATCTCTCAATGAAGAGGAGTCGGAGACGGTGTGTGTGACGGCGGCCGATGATGGCTCCATCAGTCAGCTACGTGATGTACTGCCCGGTGAAAATTTCGGCGCCGATTGTGCGGCAGCCGGAGGCGAGGCGTTTGCACCCAAGGCCGCCAAACTCGGTACCATGGGTAATACCGGTGGCATGCCTATGATGTGGGGGGATGCGGTGACGGAAAATCCGGCTCTCAATACAACTGAGGAGTGGGCCATTCACAATCTCACCGAAGACGCCCATCCCATCCATCTGCATCTGGTGAAATTTCAGGTGGTGTCACGGGAACTGCCCGACGGTACTCCCAGCGATGCCGGCCTCCAGCCCTGGGAGGATGGTTTCAAGGATACAGTAATCGCCTATCCCGGCGAGGTGACACGTATTCGGGCCCTGTTCGACGTGGCCGGTCTGTATGTCTGGCACTGTCACATCCTGGAGCACGAGGATAACGAAATGATGCGGCCGATGTGTGTGGGCGACGCGAGTGGAGATTGTCAGCTATAACGCGTAGGTATCGGTAGATGGACCCCTATCTCTGCAGCCGTGGAGGTAGGGGTTCCTTTTCTGAAAATACAAAATTGTTTAGTGAGTGTTTGCTCGGTATCCGCGATTGCCAAAGGCCAGACTTAACAACTCGTTATATGTAATAGCAATACATTTGACGAAGCCTGGGGTCCAGTCCATCATGGCTATGGAAGTTCGTTTGTTATCTCGTTGCAAATGTCGAGCAAGGAAAGGTGAATGATGAAAATCACGGTCCCATTAAAGGTCTTGTTGGTCGTCAGCGGTTTTATCGGAGTGGGTGTCGGTTTGACATTGCTGTTCTCACCGGTAGCGCTCTATGCCGGTGTGAACGTCGATGTCTCAGGTCAGGTCAGTCTTTTGAGTGATTTGCGCGGCAACGGCGGTGCACTGTTGGCTTGCGGTATTTTAATAGTGGCGGANNACCGCCACACTGGTGTCTGCGCTAGTGTATCTCGCCTATGGGGCTGCGCGCATACTGGCTATGTTGATCGACGGTTTGCCTGCACAAACTATCATGGTGGCGCACTTTGTGGAGCTTTTTGTTGGCGTGCTCTCTCTGGCGGCGTTTATCAAATATCGTCAACACTAGTGCCTGCGGTGCTGCTGTGTGGAGGCTGGCACGGCGTAGTTTCACGATTCGACTTTATCAGCGATAAAACGACTTGCTTTGTTCGATTACACGCCGACTCGCTGACAAGGCATCGTCATCGATAGGATTGAACTGGCTGCGTGACAGGGGTTTCAGCAGGGCGGGATCGTTGACCGACAGCAGTGTGTCGCGTAAATAGGCCACCAGGTAGTCATTGATGTCAGCGGCTACCCACACGGCGTTGTCAACGGCGAAGGTGGCGATGGGCTTCAGGGCAATACCTTCGTTGATCAATTGCAGATAGGTGTATTGGTCGATGGCACCGCCATCATAGGAACGGGCTCCCACGGCATAACCAACCCGGCGCGCATCTTCCAGATTGGTAAATCCGGCCAGGCTGGAGGCACGGATCTGGTGGTCTACCAGCATGGACTGAAACAGATAGTGTTCCACGGACGCCAACGGATGGCCGAAGGCCAGACGCCGGCCCTCGAATTGACTGACCGTTTCGATGTCGCTTTGCGCATGGGTGACGACGATACCGTTGTACTGATTCTTGCCTTCGCTGTTTTCCATGACCAACAGTTGCAGGCCTGATTCGCGCTTTTTACCCAGCAGATAGGGTATGGGGTCCAGGCGTGCCATGTGAAGTTCCGCAGTCACCAGCTTGTCGAGCAGCAATTGGCGATCCTGAAAGATGCGCAGGCTGACCGTTACCTGTTCGCGCATGCGTTGACTCAAATCCTTTTCCAGGTAATCCAGCAATGGGCGATAGGTCTGGACGACTCGGTAGACCGCCTCGTCGCTATAGACCCCAAATTGAATTTGTAACGCGGCCTGGGCTGGCCATCCCTGAAGGAACAATACAATCGCACTGAGGGAAAAGAGGTGTCGCCTGAAAAACCGCCGGGGTACCGCCATGAACCGCTCCTGCCTGTGTTACACTGCTGCGCTTTCCTTTGTTGTACCTGCCATCTGCGCTGGACGGCGGCACCGGGCTAGTATAATCGGCCCGACAGGCAAATGTAACATATTCAACCGGGTTTTATCACGACGCGACCGTACTCCATGGACCACTTCGACATCACCGTCACCGCTGGCAAAGGGCTGGAACCTCTTTTATTACAAGAGCTTATTGATCTGGGGGGCGAGGGCGCGAAGGAGACCCGTTCCAGCGTGGTGTTCCGCGGCACCCTGGAGCAGGCGTATAGGGTTTGCCTTTGGTCACGGGTGGCCAACCGGGTGCTACTCGGCCTGGCCCGTTTTCAGGCCCAGGATGAGGCCGGGCTCTACCAGGGGGCAGCCGCCATTGACTGGCAGCAACACATCCCGGCGGGAGTTACCCTGGCGGTGGAGTGTCATGTCCACCAGGGCTTCAGCGACAACAGCCAGTTTTTGGCCCTGAAGGTCAAGGACGCCATCGTTGATGTGCTGCGCGCGGCCCGCGGCGAGCGCCCCGACGTGGAGCGCAAGAATCCCGATGTACGTATCCACTCTTATATATATAGGCAGCAGGTCACCCTGAGCCTGGACATCTCCGGTGACAGCCTGCATCGGCGCGGGTACCGTGAGCAGCAGACCGCTGCACCGTTGAAGGAAAATCTGGCCGCCGCCCTGCTTTACCGCGCACGTTGGCCGGAGTTGGCCCGCCAGGGCTGCGATCTGGTCGATCCCATGTGCGGCTCCGGCACCTTGCTGATCGAGGCCGCCATGATGGCCAGCGACAAGGCACCGGGATTGGAGCGCATGCACTGGGGTTTCGACCATTGGCCCGGTCATGATGGTGCACTGTGGCAAGGTCTGGTGCAGGAGGCGCAGCAGCGCTGGCAGAGCGGATTGTCGCGGCTGCGTGACATCACTATCCGCGGTGGCGACCAGAGCGGACGTGCCCTGAGTATCGCCCGCGAGAATATCCGTCTGGCCGGTTTCGAAGATTGCATTACCCTGGTGGAACAGCGCTTTCAGGATACACGTCCACCGCGCGCAGACCACTGCGGGTTGTTTATCACCAATCCCCCCTATGGCGAGCGCCTGG
>DKAX01000047.1 GCA_002450975.1 Proteobacteria bacterium UBA6915 | reverse complement strand
TCGTTGATCAGCATGGTCTGCTGGCGCAGCCACAGCTGCCAGGCCTCCTTGGAGACATTCTCGAACACCCGCTTGCCCAGCTCGCCGGGATAGGGCTGACGTTCCAGGCCCTCGGCCTCTTTGCCCAGCTTCACGCACTTCACCATACGGCTCATGGACGTACTCCTTCAGATTCGTTGGCCAGCTGCCCCAATAACCGCTTGATCGGTGCGGGCAGCCCTAGTTGATCGCAAAGGTCGGTTTTATACCAGACTGCGCCGCCGGGTTCCATGACTGCGGCCGCTGCCTCCGGGCGAACCCTTAGATACAGCGGGGATATGTCCAGATGGAAATGGCTGAAGGTGTGGCGTATCGGGGTCCCGGTGCCGTTGACTGTCAGGGCTTGGCCCAGTTTGCGGCCCCAGTTTTCGGCCAATACCTGCGCCTCCTCCCCCTCCGGCAGGCTCCACAAGCCACCCCAGATCCCCGTGGCCGGGCGTTTTTCCAATAGGATTTCATTGTCTGGATTGGTGAGTACCAACATGAATACGGCCCGTTCCGGCAGTTTCTTACGCGGTGCCTTACCTGGGTAGGCTGAGGGGTTGCCTTGCCTGTGGGCAAGACAGCCATCGACCAGTGGGCAGGCATGACATTGCGGACGGCTGCGGGTGCATAGGGTGGCCCCCAGGTCCATCATGGCCTGGGTATAGGCCTGCGCCTGCTGTGTCGGGGTGTAGTGTTCCGCCCAGGACCAGAGTTCGTTATGCACCGGGGTTTGACCCGGCCAGCCGGCAATGGCCAGGCAGCGGCTCAGCACCCGTTTGACGTTGCCGTCCAGGATAGGCTGGGACTGCCCCATGGCCAGCGAGAGAATGGCGCCGGCCGTGGAGCGCCCGATGCCGGGCAGGGCGCACAAGCCATCCACGGTGCCGGGTAACTTGCCCTGGTGGTCGGTCATTACAACATGCGCAGTACGGTGCAGGTTGCGCGCACGGGCGTAGTAGCCGAGGCCGGACCAATGATGCAGCACATCATCCAACGGTGCACCGGCCAGGGTGGCGATATCGGGGAAGCGCTGCATGAAGCGCTGGTAATAGGGGATGACCGTATTGACCTGGGTCTGCTGCAGCATGATTTCCGAGATCCACACGCGATAGGGAGTCGGCTGCTGTTGCCAGGGCAGATCCTTGCGGCCGTGGTCCTGAAACCAGTCAAGCACGGCCTTCTGAAACTGTTGTTTGTCCATGGGCTTTGGCATTGGATCGGCATGATAGCGGTTTGCCAGGTAATTATCACCCGCGGGAATGGCCGGTTTTGCCATGCGGCGTCTCCCCTTGTACCATCGGATGGGGGAGGAGCTATGACACAAGAGATTGATCAACCGATAGAACTGCGCAGCGGCGACGCCGGCCAACCGGGGCACCTCAAGGTGCTGGCCTTCGATAACCGCGAGCGCATGAACCGCGCCCTGAAGCTGGGGGGGATCTTCTGGGGATTGGCGGCGGTTTCAGTTATGATACCCATCGCCCATTGGGTGCTGGTGCCCGGGTTATTGCTGGCTGGGCCACTGGCGGCCTGGTTTAAGTATCGTCAACAATACGAAACGGTCTCCGCCCAGGGTGTTTGCCCCTTGTGCGACACTCCAGTGGTGATCCCGATGGAGGCCGCTGACCGCCTGCCCAAGTGGGTCTACTGCCCGAAATGTAATGGCTCGCTTCATCTGCTGGAGCGGGCGTCCTAGTTGCGAGGATGTTGTTGTGCGTGCTGTGTTTGGTTTGGTTTTCTTTGGACTGTTTGTCCTGTTTGCCCTGATCAGTCTGGGTCTGTTTCTTTATCAGCTGGGGATCTTCAGCTGATGAAATTGTATATCAACGGTGATGAGCGGCAGGTCGATCCCGGTTTGACCGCGCAACAGCTGATCGAACAGATGGGCCTGACCGGCAAACGCCTGGCCATGGAGGTCAATCTGGAGATCGTGCCGCGCAGCCAATTTGCCGACTACCGGTTTAATGACGGTGACCGGGTCGAGATCGTGCATGCCATCGGCGGGGGCTAAAACTGCGCCTGATCGATTACTTTTCCCTGGTTGTCGATGGCCGTGGTGCTTATCGAGGTGCCGTCGATCTCTATCTTGATGTAGTGGTAGTTGGGTAATACCTTTGCCATCAATCCCTGTTCCACCCGCGGCGCGTTGGGGCCGATCTGGGTGTGCAGCGGTGAGCCGCCACCACCGGTGACGAAATAACGCGTGCCGTTGGTGTTGTCCTGCGTGGCTACCGGATTGTTGTTAGCGTCGAAGGTCGCCGTGATGGGCAGCGAGCGCTCATACATATGGTTGTGACCGGAAAATACCGCCTTGACCCCGTACTTGGAGAATTCGCTGGCCAAAAGGTCGCGCGAGCGGGTGCCTTCGTGGGCTGAGGTCAGGGTGTAGATGGGGGCGTGCAGAAAAACAATGATGTTGTCGATGCCGTTATCACTGCTGGCGGCCGCCAGGTCTTGTTGCAGCCACTGCAGCTGGTGGATGTTGACGTAGTCGTCGTAGTTGCTCTGATCCAAACAGGCGTTGCACTGCATGAGATTAAAGCGGTCGTCATTAATGCGCAGCACGACGAAGTGGGTGCTGTGGTGATTGAAGGAGTAATACATCAGGCGCGGATAGACCTGGCGTAGTTTGACGTCGNNCTGGGATCGAATACATCGCAGAAGGTGTTGTCGTAAAAGTCGGGATACCAGCCAGAGCCCCAGTTGTCGTCGTGATTGCCTATCACGGGATAGAACGATGCCTTTAGCCCAGGAACCGGCGTCCAGTTCTGCAGCGGGGCGATCATCTGTTTGAAGCTGCCGTAGTCGGTTTCACCGGTGCAGTCTCCGTTTTCCACCCAATTGGTGGTTTGAAAACCACCGGCAATCATATCCCCCAGGTGGACGACAAAATCGGCCTGTTCCTGATCGATCTGGCTGACCAGACCGATGTGGACTGCGTTGCCCGTGCAGGTGCTGTCGGCGCGACTGTCACCATAGGCGATAAAGGAGAAGGCGTTGCTGCTGGCGACAGTTGTGAAGCTCCAATCCAATGCATCTGCCAACGGATTACCGGCCAGATCGGTGATGGCGCCGCTGCCGGCACTCAGGTGTGCCTGGTAAGTCTGTGCGTATTGTAGAGCCGTGTCCGGGCGCAGGCTGATTTGGTCGCCACTGCATTGATAGCTTCCGCTGACGCCGTCTATGTAGAAATTTCCGCTGTTGACGCTGTTGCAGTCTATTGCTTCGTCAAAGCGTATGGTCAGCGGATCCTGTACACGCAGGGGGACGCCGGCGCCGTTGTCGACCACTTGCGGGGCTGTGGTGTCTGTTGCGGCGACAGTGGTAAAACTCCAGTTGCGGGACGTCTGTACGCTATTGCCCGCCAGGTCGGTAATGGCCCCAGCCCCGGCAGTAACATGGGCCTGATAGGTTTGTTGAGACAGCAGGGCAACCTGGGGTTGCAGACTGACTTGATTATCCTGGCACTGGTAGTTGCCGCTAACGCCGTCGATGAAGAAATTTCCACTGTTGACCGATGCACAATCTATCGCTTCACTGAAACGAATGGTAATGGCGGCATCCAATGCCACGTTGGTGACAGCGCCGGTATCGACCACCTGCGGCGCAGTTGTATCGGGCTCTGATACGGTGGTCAGACTCCAGCTATGGGCATTCTGAATCGTGTTGCCCGCCAGATCGCGAATGGCGCTGGTACCGCTGGTGATATGTGCCTGATAGGTCTGGGCATAGGCCAGCGCCGTATCCGGTTGCAGGCTGACCTGGTCGCCCTGGCACTGATAGCTGCCGCTGACTCCGGTGATGTAGAAGTTGTTGGTGTTTACGCTTGTACAGTCGATGGTTTCGCTGAAACGCACCCAGATGGCTGCATCGATGGCGACGTCGATGCTCTCACTGGTAGTAAGCACCTCGGGCGCCACAGTGTCAGGTGCCGCGACCGTGGTTATGGTCCAGACCTGTCCGGTTTGCAGGTGGTTGCCCGCCAGATCGGAAACACCATCCGGACCGCCGCTCAGGTGTACCTTGTAGTCACTGGCATAGGCCAGGGAGGCGTCGGGTTGCAGTGACACCGTTGTCCCGGAGCATGATTGTTGTGTGCTGACACCATCTACATAGAAGTTGCGTGCGTTGACTGAGGTGCAGTCTAAGGTTTCGTTGAAGGTGACGCTGACTAACCCATCGATGGCTACGTTGCTTTGCGCGCTCTTGCTGATAATCACCGGGGCGGTGGTATCGACGGCATTGCCCGAGCCTGGGTTATCTTTGTCGCTGTTTTTATCACCCCGGTTGTCGGGGTCGATTTCGTTCGGGGTATTGGATTCGCCGCAGGCGCTGGTGAGTATGGCAGCCAGCAAACAAAACAGGTATGGGAGTGTGCGTGAACGATTTACGGATAACATCTCGGATCTTCTTTTCCTGCGGATACAGTTACCTTTGCGTCAGTAGGTGACCCTATAACCTGCCCGGTCTTGTGGAGCGGGTGATGGGAATCGA
>DKAX01000195.1 GCA_002450975.1 Proteobacteria bacterium UBA6915 | reverse complement strand
AAGTGATGTTCGGTAAGAAAGGCGAAGTGCCCTTGAAAGAACACAATGTTGGTACCGCAATGGGCTGGGGCGGTCTCACACCTGAGCGGGCGGTCTACCCGGGTATTTACGGGGAGAGTACCGAGCCACAAACGCTGACACTGAAAGATGTTCCGACCAGAGCGTTCTGGTCAATCACCGTCTACGACGCCGAGGGTTACCCGCAAGGCGACGTCTACAACATCAATAGTGCGTTTGCGGTGCCCAATGAAGACGGCTCGTACACCATCCATTTTGGCGGCGACAAGAATGCCGTCAACTACATGGATATCTACGAAGGCTGGAATCTGGCATTGCGAATCTACGAGCCAACTGAAGCCTACTTCAATGGCGAGTGGGTCATGCCTGAGCTCGTTCCCGCTCAATAATGGAACAGCTATCAACANNTTGACAAAGAAAACATGCTACTGAGGAACTAACAGTCATGGCAGGCCTGAACGATCCAGGGCCTGCCCTGGCAACCCGGGTTGGCACCTATCCAGGTATCAAGCCGCCGTCGGGGTCAGTAGGTAAACTGTTTTTTGAGGTAATGCCAAAGTAGTGGTTAAGGACTATACAAGCTGAAGACAGGCGCAGCGGAGAGCATGGATGTGCCGCTGCAATCAAGGCAACATCGAGCGTAATGAACGAGAAAATAGATCGGGTGATCGAAATGAACGTCGAGTCGTGTCGATACAGCAAGCTATCTTTCCTTTGGTGGCTTTTGGCTCTGTTTATCCTGCACGGATGCGCTTCGGCACCACCACGCAACAATCCGGTTCCTGAAGCCTTGGGTGACAGTGTCCAGGTACACGGAATTCCATATGCACGCAGCTGGTCAGATGTGCCTCCCCCTTTCGTGAAGGACTGGTATGACTGGCCGGATGAAAAGATCAGGGAACGATTCGGCGGCATCATGAATAAAGAGCACACCTATCTGGCCATCTCCGGTGGCGGTGATAATGGGGCTTTTGGTGCCGGTTTGCTGACAGGTTGGACGCGGGAAGGTTCGCGCCCGGAGTTCACCCTGGTGACGGGCATTAGCACCGGCGGGTTGATTGCCCCCTTTGCCTTCCTGGGTCCTAAATATGACCCGGTCCTTAAAGAAATGTATACCTCTTACTCAACAAAGGATTTGCTGCGGGAGCGAAAATTACGTAATACCTTCAGAAACGATTCGGCTTTCGACACGGCACGCTTACGGGCAGTCATCGCCAAATATATGACCCAGGAGGTCATGGAGGAAATCGCTGCAGAGTTTCGAAAGGGCCGAGGTCTGTTGATCGGTACGACTAACCTTGATGCAGCGCGACCGGTCATGTGGCATGTGGGCCCGATCGCCGCTAGCGGTGCCCCAGGCTCCCTGGATCTGATCCGTGACATCATGCTGGCATCAGCATCGATCCCGGGAGCATTTCCACCGGTGGTTTTCGAAGTGGAGAAAGACGGTATACGTTACGAGGAGATGCATGTCGATGGGGGTGTGACCTCCCAGGTGTTTGTTTATCCACTCGGCATTGATATTGACATATTGAAAAAACGGATCAAAACAAAGAGTACTCCGAGGTTATACGTTATTCGTAATGCAGTTCTGGATCCAGAATGGCAGATGGTGGAGCGCAGGATACTACCGATTCTCGGTCGCACCGTCAGTTCCTTGATTCGCACGCAGGGGATCGGTGATTTGTATCGTATTTATTGGGGCTGTGTTCACGACGGAGTCGAATTTAATTTAGCCTACATACCGGATGACATTGAATATACCCCCCAGGAGTTGTTCGACCGCGAATATATGAGTGCGGTTTTCGAGCGTGGCCGAAGCATGGGCGAGGCTGGCTATCCATGGGCGAAAGAGCCGCCAGTTATTGATGGCTCCCCGGCAAAGAGGCCGAAGTAGTAGTCCTTTTATTACCTGCCCTTGAATCGCCTGGAAACGGGGGCGCTTCCGGTTTAATGAGATATCCTTAAAGTGATACCGAAATAGGACGTTCGCTTGAAGCTGATATGAACAAGTACCTATATGGTTTACTGGTAATAACAGTATTCGCGTTCTCTCATAATGCCTGTCCCACGGCTGATGGTCCGGATTATTGGCAAGTGCATGGTGTTGAGAGTGGGGATGTACTGAATATCCGGCGCGAAGCAAACTGGCAATCCGAGAAAGTAGGGGAGATACCGCCTGATGGTCAATGCATTAAAAACCTAAAATGTGTAGGCGGGCTGACAATCGATGAGTTTACAAACCTTTCGAAGGCAGAGAAAGAAAAGATTAAAAAAGAACGTCCTCACTGGTGCTATATTGAATATAAAGGAATAACGGGTTGGGTTGCCGGTCGATATCTCAGGGAAGGTTCTTGTGAGAAGGTTGCTAACTAAATGCTAATGCCAGTCAGTAAGCGTTGATTGCAGTCACCTGTAAAATAGGGAGTACCATGTTATGAATAAAATGAGTATTCGACTATTGGTATTAATGATTGTCAGTGTTGGGCTGAGTGTGCACGCAGATGAACTGGCAGAGAAAAAGGCGGATCTTGCCCAGGAACTCACCAATCCACTGGCCGACCTGATGACCATCCCCATTCAGATGAATTTTGACAACAACATCGGCTTGAATGATCAGGGAAGCAAAATTACCACCAACATCCAGCCGGTCATTCCGTTCCGCCTCAGTGAAGACTGGAACCTCATCTCACGAACGATTATGCCAGTGATCTACCAGGATGATATATTCCCCGGCGCGGGCTCACAGTTCGGTTTGGGTGACATCAACATGAGTCTGTTCTTTTCACCGAAAAAACCTACCTCGGGCGGCGTGATCTGGGGTGTTGGTCCGGTATTGCTTTTTCCAACGGCAACGGACACCCTACTCGGCGCTGAAAAGTGGGGGGCAGGACCGGCAGGGGTCGTATTGAAGATGAGTGGCCCCTGGACTTATGGCGCGCTTGCAAACCATATCTGGTCTTTTGCGGGCGACAATGATCGCATTGATATCAACAACACTTTTTTACAACCTTTCATGGCCTATACCTGGCCGAGCGCGTGGACCGTATCGGTGCAATCCGAAAGTAGTTATAACTGGGAGACAGAAAAGTGGTCGATTCCGGTTAACGTGGCAGCATCCAAGTTGGTCAGATTCGGCAGGTTGCCTGTCAGCTTGCAGGGAGGTGTCGGTTACTGGCTGGAATCCCCGGAGACGGGACCTGAAGGCTGGCGCTTTCGACTGCAGGCGAATATCGTGCTGCCTAGATCCAGATAGACGAGGTGGAAACAAACAAGTCCTGGTGATTAAACGAGAAAGCCAGCTTTTTTTGGATTACACCTCTCTTTCCCGTGCAGGATGATATCGGTTGTTTTTTAGAGATGTTAATTAGTTATTGAAATCATTAAATAACATTCTAGTAAACGAGTTTAAGGATAAGTGTCTTATGCGAAGTGTAATACTTTCATGCTTGCTTACCTTTCCACTCGTACTGAATGCCAGTGTGTCGGTCCCCGATGCCCAGAAGGCTGAGAAGTCCAAATCTCCCTGGCTTATCACACCACTCGTTAGTAGCGCACCAAANNTTTGGAGCTGTCTTTGCCAACACGTATTTCGATAATGACAGGCAACGCCTGATTGCTGGCGCGATGGGTGGTGAAATCAATAATGAATACTCAGATTTTTTGGGTACCGGCTATCCAGTGAGTACCACTGACAACATACATGCGATTTTTGTTCGTTATTTATATCGGGTAACAACAGACTGGTTTTTTGGACCCCAGGTGTTGTCCACTAATTATGCCATATCCGGTAATGACTGGTTTAGTCAGGAGCTCCTGGCGCGTATCGGGCTAACAGGTTTTGATAGCAATGGTATTGGGCTGGTAGCCCAACGTGATACACGTGATAACCAGAATTCTCCCAGTACAGGGTCATTATTTAATTTCAATAACATTGCTTATCGAGAATCANNTTGCGAGGCTATACATTCGGTCAATATCTCGCACCCAATGCCACCCTCATGGAAGTTGAAGAGCGATATCATATTAAAGGTAGATGGGGAGCAACCGCCTTTGTGGGGGTTGAGTGTCTTTATGGTGATGGCAAGAGCTGTGGTGACAGCGAAAACCTGTATCCAGCTGGAGGTGCAGGAATTACCTATACGCTGAAAGTAGAGGAGAAAATGGTTGCGCGCGCCGAGTTTGCTATCGGGGAAGGCGAAAACCAGGGCTTTTATCTGAAATTTGGTTATGAATTCTGAGTGCAACTGATCTGAACTAATATTAGTGGCCGCTTGTTTGAGCGTTTATACTTTATAGATGATGAACTCGTTCAGGTCTCTAACTCGCAGGAAGCCACTACTCTGGATTGGGTCACTGATCGGGATTTTACTCCTGTTGATCGTGATCCTCGCAATTTATATCGGCACGCGCTCCGATGAATGGTGGCGCGATCAGCTAACAAACACCCTATCACAAGCACTTGGGCGAGAGGTGGCGATCCAGGGAGAGTTTCGTCTGGAGCTGGGGCGCGATATTACCGTCGAAGCCGAATCTCTACGCATTAACAATCCCGAATGGAGTAAATCCAGGGATATGCTGCGGCTGGGATCATTAAAATTGGAGTTTGACCTGCTGTCAGTATTGGGAGATACCCTGCTGATTCATCGCCTGGAACTGGCGGACTTTCAACTTGCGCTGGAGGAAAACCAGGAAGGACAAAGGAACTGGGAGTTCCCGGTCGAAACCAGGCCGCCAACCTCGGATAAGCCAAGTAAGGGCCTTGTTCTCCCGNNACCACTAGTACTCGCAGTGGAAAAAATCAGCGGAGGCCAAACGCCGGATGACAAAGCGTTCATCGATGGCACTGGCAAGTTGGGCGATCTGCCATTCTCGCTCGAAGGTAGCCTGGGCAAGATCTCCAGCGCGTTGAATCGTGGCCCGGTAAGTTACCAGCTGAGTGGCAAGCTGGGAGAAGCCAGCCTTCGGAGTGAAGGAAGCATCGACTCGCTCATAGCACCCCTGCGACCAACGCTCGATCTGAGCCTGAGTGGTCCCGATATCATGCGGATCACGCAAGCCATGGGCGCGCCGAAGATCGCTGAAGGGCCGTTCGAAGCCCAACTCAACATCAAGCCCGAGGGTCGTGGGGTGAATAGCCGAATGCAGGGCAGGTTTGGACAGTTGCAACTTACTGCAGATATCACCGCCGATAGCCTGGATTCCACTGAAAATCTGGATGTGACGGCGCGATTGTCCGGCGAGAATCTTGCTGCTATTGCAGATTTTCTGAGATTACCACCACTACCCAAAGGATCATTCGAGATTGATGCTGCTCTGCAAAAAGACAATGGTATGACGCGTATCAAAAAGATGATGGCGGGCGTTGGTAAACATCGAATCTCAGTCGAAGGTGTTCTCGGCGCATGGCCCAAACTCAAGGGCACCCGACTTGCGTTGCAGGCAGAAGGCCCTGACCTGGCGGCGTTTACACCCACTGTTACCTTGGTAGGACTGGGTCAATTGCCTGCCGGTGCGTACCGTGCGTACACGCAGATCGAGTCCAACGAAACCGGTTTACGTGTGCGTCCCAGCGAAGTGATTGNNATGATTTCCCGGTTAGCGGATACCATTCAATTGCCTGCCTTGCCGTTTCAGGCCAGGGGTGGGATCACGGTTACCGCTACGGATATAACACTAATCGGCACTACGGGCACGGCAGGGAAACACCAGGTTGCCGTCGATGGTCCAATTGCGTTTTCTGCTTCAGGCCCCCTGCGTCTTGATGTGAAAGGCAGCGGACCGTCGCTGCATGCCGTACTGCAAGGTCTCGGTTACGACGTGATCCCGACCGCCGCGGCGTATGAGGTAGCAGGTACCGTTGAGCTTGCCAAAAATCGCCTGGTTGTTACAGCAACGCACGCCCGACTTGGTCCCGCGGAGGCAGCCGCCACCCTGCGCATACCCGATTTGAACATCCCGACCACTCTGCTAGTCGACGTCCGTAATTTAAACACAACCGATATTGCCACTACGCTTGCCATGGCAGGGGTGAAGCTTGATCTCGTGCAGGTAATGCCAGCGAACTTCAGCGGGCAAATAACACGTACCAAAAATACAACCAGGCTTTCAAATGTCCGTGGCACTATTGGCGCGACCAATATATACGTCGATGGAACGATCGGAGATCCACCGGGTTACGGTAATACGCGTGTGAACCTGGATATAAACGGACCAAATCTCGAACATTTTCTGGACCATCCAGTCGAGCAAGCAATGCCATTTCAGATCAAAGGCAGCGCGGCACGGGATAAGAAAGACACGCGCTTCGAGAATCTGCAGTTGAAAGTAGCTAATATTGAGGCCAATGTGCACGGCCGGCTAGGCAACTGGGAAAACCTGGAAGGTTCAGAACTAACCATTTCTGCGCAAGGTCCAAACCTTGATGCCATTGCAGGCATTCTGAACCGCCAATTACCCGCAGGCGCAGTGAAAGTCGATGGTCACGTTAGGGGGACCAAAGACGCATTTCATATCGATCGCATGAATACACAGTTGGGTCGGAGTAATCTCAGTGGTGACTTGAAACTGACACGAGGAAAGCCGCCACGCTTGATAGGACAGGTAAGTTCTACCTATATCGATTTTGCATTATTTCGTGAGCAAGCTGAACCCGGCCAGCCCTCGAATGCGAAAACCAATGACACGCAGAGTACAGGATTGATAGAAGACGACGGTGATGTCGTGCAACAAGATGCGACACCACAAAAGCAGCAACAGGTATTGATTCCCGATACCCCGATCAAGCTTGAGGCATTCGAGCGTTTAGATCTGGATCTCCAGATCCGCATTGACGAAGTGGCGAATCTCGGGGTGTTACATTCATTGCACGATCTATCCGCTGGCGTCCTGCTCAAGGGTCGTAACCTTACAGTGTCTAACCTGGAGGTAGTTGGTATACGAGGTGGTAGAGTTAGCGGTAACCTGGCAATGCGTCCGGAGGCTGAACTGCCCCGGATCGATGTTGACGTCACTGGCAAGCAACTCCGCATTGGCCTGGCGGCAGTACCTGGTCAGGCACCGGAGACCTTCCCGCCATTGGATATTGAGGCAAAATTCACCGGCACGGGCAGTACCTATCGAAAACTGGTTAGTTCGCTAAAAGGCCGGATCAAAGCAGTTCAGGGCGAAGGGTTGGTCAGCAACAATAGGGCAGGGATCTTGCTCTCCGATGTTTTCTATGAACTCTTCAATTCATTGAATCCCTTCGCCAAAACTGAACCGACTACGCAATTGAACTGTGCAGTCTACATTATTAATCTGGCTGACAGTAAAGCGAAGATTCAGGATATTGTGATTCAGACTGACAAACTGACTATTCTCAGCGCTGGTACAATCGATTTGAACACAGAGCGACTCGATATTAATTTTCAAACCCGGCCACGCAAGGGTATGGGGATCAGCGCCAGTATATTTATCAATCCCTACACCAAACTC
>DKAX01000245.1 GCA_002450975.1 Proteobacteria bacterium UBA6915 | reverse complement strand
TCCTCGGAGACGTCGTCGTCATCCAACTGGAAAGGCAGAGCCTCGGAGCTGTTCAGGACATTCAGGCCGGTGACCATCATCTCCACCTTACCGGTGGCCAGCTCCAGATTCTCGGTACCATCGGGACGGCGGCGCACCTTGCCGGTGACCTGTAAGACATATTCGCTGCGCACACGCTCGGCGGCGGCGAAGATCTCGGCATTACTGGGATCGAATACCACCTGGGCGATGCCTTCGCGGTCGCGCATGTCGACAAAGATAACCCCACCGTGGTCGCGGCGGCGATGCACCCAACCGCACAGGGTGACCTCCTGATCGATCAGGGATTCATTGAGATGCCCACAGTAATGGCTGCGCATACAGGCTTTCCTTCCAGAGATATGTAAGACGGCAAAGAGCGGGAATGTTAAGGGTAGAACCCGGAGAGTGCAACTTTCCGGGGCTTTTTGAAAGGATTAACTGCTTTTCGCACCGCCCGAACTGCCACCGGAGCTGTTCGAGGAACCCCCGCTGCTGCCGGAATCGGTAAGATTCTTTTTCTTGTCACCGGACTTCTTGAAATCGGTCTCGTACCAGCCGCCGCCAGCCAGGCGGAAACCGGCCGCCGAGATCAGCTTCTTCAGGTCGGCCTTGCCGCAGGCGGGGCAATCGGTCAATGGCGCATCGCTGATCTTCTGCAAGGCCTCCATAGAGTGGCCGCAGGTCTCACACTGATATTCATATATAGGCATAACGCTTCCTCAACATCGCTCAAGCGGGGCTGGCGGTGGATATAGGGCCGGACTATTCCGGCTTCAAGCCCCTCTAATTACACAAATTATACATGGCTTATAGAGTCCCTGACAATCACCTGCCCCAGGCGGTTGTTTTTGTTACACTCACTGCCCCGCATTCAGCACAGACAGAGCAGGTTATGAGCAAGCCAAAATCTTATATCCCCGTCACCATTGATCCCCACGCCAGCGATGCCCACTCCGGCGACGTGGAAAAGTGCAGCCGCTGCACCGGCACAATCTGCTGCACCTACACCACCCAGGCGGTCCCCACCCCGCGCGGACGCGACGACTTCCAGCACCTGTTGTGGCAACTGGCTCATGAGAATATCCAGGCCTACAAGGACGAGGACGGCTGGTTCCTGCTGATCAACAACCGCTGCCGCTTCCTGGGCAAAGACGGCCGTTGTGGTATCTACCACAGCCGCCCCGATGTCTGCCGCGAATACAGTAACGACTATTGCGAACTGGATGAGCGCGCCGAGGATAATTTCGAGCTGTTCTTCGACGGCTATGAATCCCTGCTGGCCTATTGCCGCAAGCGTTACAAAAATTGGGATCAGAAGTAATCCGCCACTCAGGGCTGAAGTGGCATGATCTGGCGAAAGCTTTCTATCGCCTCGAACTCCGCCACATCACGCACCGGACCTTTCGTATCCGGCTGATACACCGCCAGCAGGTGGGCGATGCCGTAATCACGCGCTGAGCGCAGCACCGGCAGGCTGTCATCGACCAACAGTGTCGTCGTTGGATCGAAGGGTTCAGTCACGCGCAAACAATTCCAGAACTCCGGCACCTCCTTGGGCAGACCGAAGGTGTGTGAACTGTAAATAGCATCGAAGTGGCCGCCCAACCGGGTCTTGTCCATCTTCAGACGCAGACTCTTGGCGTGGGCGTTGGTCACCAGCACCACCCGTTTACCGTGACGGCGCACGCTGTCGAGAAAATCGGTGACGTAGGGATGGACCGCGATCAAATGGTCAACCTCTTCTTTTAATAGGGCGATATCCAGATCCAGTTCGCGCGTCCAGTAGTCCAGGCAATACCAGTCCATGGTCCCCTCCACCGCACGAAAACGCGGAAACAGCGCCTCCTTGGCCGCCTCCAGTGATATAGCGTGTTTTTCCGCGTAACGCAACGGCACATGGTGTTGCCAGAAGTGATTATCGAAATGGAGATCGAGCAAGGTGCCATCCATATCGAGTAACACCGTTTGAATATTTGACCAGTGCAGCATCGTTCACCTGTACAAGAAAACCTAACTTGCCCAATCATTCATGAGCCCATACCATACGACGATCTTAATGGAGATGTGTCACATGGCCAAGCAGACCAACTCGCCCCTGTGGGAAAACCTGTTCCGCAAACCGCCGACCTGGCTGAGTCAGGCCACCGAACTTTGGGCACAGACACCGCTGTTCAGGGACATCCGCAAGAGTGACATCCGTGCCCTGGCCAAAAACATGCACCCGCGCAGTTATAAAAAAGATGAAATCATCTTTCGTGCCGGAGAACACGGCGCCGGCGCCGCCCTGATCCAGTCGGGCAACGTGGAGGTGCGCGCCGGCAAGAAGGTGTTGGCCAAACTGGGCAGCGGTGACTTCTTCGGCGAGATGGCCCTGGTGCTGGAAGAGACCCGCACCGCCGACGCCGTGGCCACAGAGCCGACCGAGATCATCTTCTTCCTGCGCGCCGATCTGGAAGAGTGGATAGCACGCTCACCGGCCACCGGTGCGCGCATCGCCACTAATATCGCTGTGGTGCTGGCCGAGCGCCTGCGCCGCACCAACGAATTGTTGTCGCAATAACCATGCGCCTGCTCGAGAACGTCATCGCCAATCCCGTGGGCAAGTCGGCCCTGATCTTCAGTGCCCTGGCCGCCATCGTGCTAACCCTGGCTGTTTTGTTATTGCCGGTGCTGGTGCCGCTGGTGATCGCCTTCACCCTGCACTCCATCCTGGAACCGGCCGCCAGCTTCCTGGAACGCAAGGGCTTAGGACGCGGCAACGCCATCGCCTTAGTGCTGATCCTGATGGTGGCACTGATCGCCATGGCCATCTACATCTTCGTGCCGCAGATCAATCAACAGCTGGCCCTGTTACAAAAGACCCTGCCGCAGACCTGGAAGGGATTATCCCACTCGTTGCAGATGTTCACCGTCTGGTTGCAACAAAAGACCGGCATGCAGACCGACTTGCAGGCCATGGTCATGCCCATGGTCAGCGGCCTGCAAGCCACTGCCAAACAATCCCTGGTCACCGTTACCGGCTTCTTCGCCCAGGTGGCGGTCACCCTGATCCTGGTCCCCCTGATCACCTATTTCCTGTTGCGTGACTATCGCCCCATACGCAATCAAATGATGGGCTGGCTGCCCAACCGCTACTTCGAACTGGGCTGGCTGATCTACGCCAAGGTGGCCAAACAACTGGAACTCTACGTGCGCGGCGTCATGCTGCAATCCACCATCATGGCCTTGGTCACCGCCACCGGCTTCGCCCTGCTGGGTCTGGAGCTGGCCACCCTGCTGGGCATCCTGGCAGGACTGCTAAATCTCATCCCCTACGTCGGCCCGTTACTGGCCATGATCCCACCGCTGCTGGTCACCCTCTCCGCCGGCACCCCCGACCCGGTATTGATGATCTCTGTGATTGCTGTAGTTGCAGCTGCTCAGGTGATCGACAATGTTTTGGTCGTCCCCTTCCTCATCGCCGACGTGGTCAACCTGCATCCACTCACGGTGTTGCTGGGTGTCATCATCATCGGCAACCTGTTCGGTTTCATCGGGATGATTGTTGCCATTCCGTTGTTGGCAACGGCGAAGATTACGTTGTTGGGGTTGGTTAGTGGGTTTAGGAAGGCGGTATAGATTGATTCGCTGACGTTTTCGCTCGCGAAATGATTTGTTCCTTCTCCCCCGCGGGACTATTTTCTGTACCCCCTTGAGGGGTAGAAGGATAGGATGAGGGGAAGTTTTTGTTTCGCTATCGCGAGGATTGAATTTAATGCCGTTCTCGGACGGCATTAAAATTAATCTTCGCGTAGCGAATCAACTAACAGCACACACCAAACAATGCCGGAGACGCAAGCAATGCAAACTCCGGCCTACAAACAACAATTCAAATCAAGCTTCGCGCAGCGAATCACCTCACCCATCCTTGGCACACCGAAACCCCACATCCTCACTCCTCGCCGTCGGCTCCGCATACTGCCTTGTCGCCCCACGAAAAAACACCGGAATAGAATAATGCCCAACACCGCCCCCCCCACCGCGGATGACTTTCTTCTGCTGGCCATACTCCTTGCTCGGTTCTTTATTACCCGGATAGGGTTGGTACCAGTCGGCCACCCACTCCCACACGTTACCAGACATGTCGAACACGCCGTAGGGTGAGCGGTTGGCGGGGAAGCTGCCGACGGGGACGATGCCGCTTTCCTGGTCGCTGTTGTCGCCGGTGTTGGTGATGTCGGGTTTCCAGTCGTTGCCCCAGGGGAATTCCAGACCTTGTGCGCCGCGTGCGGCCTTTTCCCACTCCTGTTCCGTGGGCAGGCGCTTGCCCGCCCAGCGGCAATAGGCGTCGGCCTCCGGCCAGGTGACACCGGTGACCGGTAGTGTGTTTTTTTGCGCCTGGTCGTCGAACATGGCTTTCAACAAAGCGGCCTTGTCCATCTGCCGCGTGTCCATGTCGAGTTTGAAATAGTCGGTGGCAATCCAGCGCAGGGTATTCACATCGGAGGCGCGCAGGCGTGCGGGGACCAGGTTATAGCCGTTCTGACTCCAATCGAAGGGTTCAACGCCCTTGGTGCTCATTACCCACGCCTTGTATTGGGCATTGGTGACTTCATAGGTGTCGATATAAAAGGCCGGCAGGTTGACGCTGTGTTGCGGGTGTTCATCCAGGTATAACGGCTTGACGAAACCGTATTGCTCCTGCAATTTGTCTTTGTCACCTTTATCACTGCCCATGATGAACTCGCCGGCGGGGATCAAGGTCATGGCGGAACGGGTGACGTCGGCCGCGCTGACCAGGGCCTTGAAATCATCATCGCCAGTGAGCGAGGAATCTGCCTGGCGCTGGCAGGCAGATAACGACAATACCGACACGAGACTTACAACTGACCAGCGCATTGACATAAAAACTCCTGACATTCTATTTTTTATCATCTTTGGCGCAACGAAAGCCGAAGGTTTCGTTTTTCAGGCGCGGTGAAAAAAAACTGCGATTGAATACCGGCGCCGAGATACCGCAGTTGTAAAACGAACAATCCCACCAGGAGCCGCCCTTCAATATCCGGTACTGCTCGCCGTAGCTGTCGGACGGGACTTTGTTGCCCGGATGGGGCTGGTACCAGGCATCCACCCACTCCCACACATTGCCGGACATATCGTACACGCCGTAGGGACTGGCGCCGGAGGCAAAGGCCCCCACCGGCGTGGTATCACCGAAGCGGTTGAGCCACTTCCAGCGCTGCGGGGTATTGGCGCGCTCATAGGTGAACTCATTGCCCCAGGGATAGGTGCGACCGTCGCTGCCTCTTGCCGCCTTCTCCCACTCGGGTTCTGTGGGCAGGCGCTTGCCCGCCCAC
>DKAX01000065.1 GCA_002450975.1 Proteobacteria bacterium UBA6915 | reverse complement strand
AAACAGGCCGGTCCCACTCATACCGCTGAGCATGCCGCTCTTGTAGGCCAAGTCCACTTCGATAACGGCGACACCATCCACATTCAATTCCTTGCTGAGTTGGGCAAGACGTGCCTTGATTTTCGCTGTGGGGTCGTCGCCAAAGCTGCGGGTGTTGGCCTTGCCGGCGATACTGGTAAATGGCACCAGGGTCATACCCGGTGGGGTTGACCAGTCGGCCAAGGCGGCGCGCTGCAAAATCCCGCCGCTATTCATTTCGGTGACGAAGTTTTTATAGGCTTTTGACTGGATGATCGTAGAGGGTTTGACGATTTGCCATTGCGAGGTCTGCATGTTGTCCGCGAACTGTTGTAAGGCGTGGGTGGACAACTGGACAGATTCATCGGAGAGTTGTTTTTCTCCCTCCACTACACCCTTCAATTTTTTCAAGGCGGCCAGACCGGTACCTTTGGCCTCGCCACTTTTCACGTCGTAGATATCTGAATTGCTGTAGATACTGACGATGGCCAGTTTTTTGACTTCGAATACGGTGGGTTTTTTAACAATAGGTGCGGCGCAGCCTGCGAATTGCGCGAACAAAATCGCTGCCAAGATCCGTTTCATCTGATGTACTCCTCGCGAATGCTTATTTCAATAAGTTCGTGCCCGAAGTAGTTCTGGAGGCACTCTGGAACAGCCAATCTTTGTTAGTCTTGCGTATAGCGGAAAAAAACCTGCGATTCTGAAGTTTTTGCCGGATAGGGTGGATTACCTGAGTATCCGATAACGTTATTTCGACTGCTTTTCATATGGCGTCATACCCTTTACAATACGCGTGGTTTTTGATTGTACGTATCTCTTTTCGTACAGATTCAAGGAGATAACAAGGAAATAGGAGAGGTTATGCGAAAGATTGTAATTCAGTCATTGTCCGGGTTTTGTGCATGGGTTACCGTCATGTCTACGGCAACGGTCGGCGCAGCGGATAAGGTCTATACCGGGCGGGTGTCGCCCCTGGACGGTGGCAATGAGCTCTACTATTACGAGCGCGCGGTGGCCAACAAAGGGACGGATATCGTCAATATCCATTCCACCTTTTACCCCAATGGCGAGGTTGCGCTGATACAAAAGGCCAGTTTTGATGGCTCCAGCCATTTGTTAAATTTTTTCGAAGCGGACCACAAGCAACTTGCAATGCAGGCGACGCTGATCGTTGAGAGGAACAATGACTTTCAACTGGTGACTTACGAGAAAATTCAGGATGGCAAATTAAAGGTTGCCACCAGCAAGTTGCCCAACGGTGAAATTCTCGTGGTCGGGCCTACCTTATACGATACGATCTGGGACCGCTGGGCGGAATTGCTGGCCGGATCGACTGTACCGGTACGTTTTGCTGCGGTTGAACGCCTGACTGATATCGGGTTTAACTTGTATATGCAGGATAGCTCCGAAGAGGAAGTCGTCATTACCATGCGTGCCAGCAATCTGTTGTATCGTCTGGTCGTCGATGATATTACCTTTCGCTTTGACCGGCGTAGCAAGCAGGTTAAGTCTATGGATGGTCGCGTACCGGTGATGAAAAAGAAGGGTGATGACTGGGGTGACCTGGACGCCCATGTCGCCTATCAATATTGATTGCGAGTTATAACCAAGGCACAGCTGCCTAGCAGGAGAGTTTATGAGTAGTTTCCCACCATGTCCGCAGTGTGGATCAGAGTTTACCTACCAGGATGGTGATATGTTTGTCTGTCCCGAGTGCGCCCATGAGTGGTCGGGTGAAGCGGTGGCAGGATCGGTAGACGAGGCGCGTGTGGTTAAGGACGCGCACGGCAATATACTGCAGGATGGCGACAGTATCACCGTCATCAAAGATCTCAAGGTCAAGGGATCATCTCTGGTGGTCAAGGTCGGCACCAAGGTAAAGAATATCCGCCTGGTGGATGGTGATCACGATATCGATTGCAAGATCGATGGTATTGGCGCCATGAAGCTGAAGTCGGAATTTGTTAAGAAGGCCTAGTTCGACGCGGATCGTTGCTAGCGTATTTCCCACGGTTCCACGTCACCCGGTATTCGGGTAAAGAGTGGATGCAGGGCGATTTCCGGCAGACGGCGCAACTGTGTATAGTCCAATGGCGACCGGCTCTTGAGTTTTGTCAGCAAGTGTTTTAACTCGAAGTCGACCTGACCTTGGGTGACCGGCAACTGGGCGCGGTAGCGGCGGTTCAGGATCTTGTTTCGGTCAAACTGGTAGTCGCGCCGCTGTGCCTCATCACAAACGTGACGCAGATAGACGGCGATTGCCCCTAGGGGATTGGCTGTCTGCCGGAAGCGCCAAAGCTGGGGATGATTGCGGTAGCCGCGTGTCTGTCCGGCCAACACCTTTTGCGCCAGCAGCCCTTCCCGCCATAGGGCAACCAGACCTTGTCGGTCGAGGTGTATGGGGTGTATAGACCAAAGACGCATGAAGATTCATCCTGTTTGTTAAAACCCTAGTGTAAGAAATTTATCATACAAAGTCAGATCGGGAGTTGTTATGCAACTAACCAACAACCAAAAACTGCGTCGCATGATGAAATTTTCAGGGTTGGCCGAAGCCGATGTGGCCGGGCTCCTCTCCTGTCCCCTCGATCAGGTAAAATGCTGGTGTGTACCGGAAAACAGTCCGTTGTATCGGGATATGCCGGCGGAGGATTTGCAGACCTTGTACTATAAGGTGGCGATGTTGGAAGAGGGGAGTGGTGAGTCGGGCTAAACAAGGCCAGCAAAAAGTAGCCACTCGCAAACAATCCAAATCATCAAACGCCATCAATTAATTTTACGAACAGGTTTAACTTGCTGGTGATGTAACGGGAGGAAAAATGTTTAATCAAAACAATAAATGTTGGGGGATTTACACCGTATGTGTCGTTGCGAATCTGGTTTTGACGGCCTGCCCTAGCGACGAGTCTTTGTTGGATCAGGCGCTGGCCTGCGAGAATACCAGTGCCGACAGTCAGCGATCAAATAGCAATCAAATCATACGTATCGATTCAACCCAGGCAGGCTATGAGCCAGTGCCGGTCTATCACCAGATCAACGCCAGCCGCGATGGCAATGTCAGTCTTGTCTATATGGTACACGAGCCCCCGTCGGGGGTTTCCGTCAAGGCCCTTTTGTTGATGATACCGGGTGGCACCATGTTTTCAGAAATTGTATCGGATACCTTCGTGGATGGTACACCGGCAACCGGTGCCGGTGGTAACTACTTGGTGCGTAGTGCCCACCTCTATGCGGTCAAGGGGTATCGTGTGGTCACGATACAGGCGCCTTCAGACTATATCAATTTTGTGGAAGGAGGCGCTATCAAGGGCGGCTATAGTCTGGACTCCTATCGTACATCGTCTGCCCATCGCAGTGACCTGGCTGACATCATTGCAGCTGCCAAGGACGGTGATGACGGGTTGTCGGTGGCCATCGTCGGCACCAGTCGTGGCGCTCTGTCTGCGGTGACTCACTTCGATCTGGGCTTTGCCATTGTGCTATCCAATCCTGTGACCGGCGGCAAGAATGGTATCCCTGTCAGCGCCGGCAGCGCAAAAGCGGTTTCCGTTCCGACTCTGGTCATGTGGCATGCGGGTGATGGTTGCAGTGTATCTCCGGCCTCCGGCTCCAATGCCTTGGTTGATAACTTCCCCGATGCCAGCGGCAAGGGGGTAAAGGGTGGATTTGAACCCGGAAATGATCTGTGCGGGGGGCTGTCGCACCACGGCTTTCTCGGTATAGAGAGTTGCGCCAGTCAGCAGGCGACCGATTGGATAGATAGTTTTCTGACAGGTGTATAGGCGCCGAGGGCTGAAAAACGCCCCGCGATCGTTTGCGGGGCTTTTTCGAGAGGTATTACTCTCTGCCGCGCCACTGCAGATGCAGCACCACCGGGTCATGATCGGATGCCCGTAACAATGTCATCGGATCATCGGCCCAGGCCTGCGGATAGTCGGCATTGATGTGAACGATTTCAGCGCGCTTCAATCGTTTGTACAGTGCCGGACTCAACAGGGCGTGATCGAGCAGTTGGGCATTACCCTGATAGTTGTAGCTATAGGCCAGACAGTGCTTGTGTCGGTCGGAAAAGTGGTACAAGGGGATGTCACCCTCATGGCCATGTTCCAGTATGGCCACCGGATTGTCCCGGCCTTCGCCCGGTTCGCTGAAGCGGAAATCGTTCAGGTCACCATTGACCAGCAACAAAGCTTTGGGATTCTGCATCAGTAATTCATTGACGTGATCACGCACTGCCCAGGCCTGTAATTTACGCTGTATTTCCGTAACCCGTTGCGCCGGTTGATGGATGCCGAACAGCGGATCATCCTGTCCTTTGCTCTTGAAGTGGTTACCGATAATGATCAGTTCTTCGTTGTCGATGATGAAGATACCGACCAGCGGTTCACGTCCGGGACTTTCGCTGTTGGGGCCAAAGGCATTGCTGACAGCGTCACCGGTCATGGTGTAGGCCTGTTTTAGCATTACTCGCTTTTTATCCCACAGGAAGCCGACCTCAATACCGCGCTGATCGCTGGAGGGCAGGCTGGTCGCCAGGTAGTCTGTATCGGCCAGGGCGTTGATGCGATTGGCCAACTGTTGCAGGATTTCGCTGTTTTCGATCTCCTGTACGCTGATGATGGCCGGTGTACGCAACCAGTGGACGATCTGCCCCGCCAGCTTATTCAATTTACTTTCCAGTTGTTGCTCGCCGGGTGTGGAGTTCTGGTCGGCCGTGAGCGGGTCGTCGTTCAGGTCAAACAGGTTTTCCACGTTGTAGTTGGCGACGGATATCAGACCATGGTCGTGATCCTCTTCACTCTCCTCCACGGATTGCGTGCCGCTGTGGTGCTGGAGCTGTTGTGCCTGGATTTTAAAATTGCCGAAGGAGTAATCGACCACACCGAGCAGATGATCGATGCTGTCGCCGACGGCGGCATTGATGGTGGTCGGCAGGCGACCACGCGCGACCATGATGCGTTCAGGGTTGTAATCGATCTGCTCGTTGCCCTTGTCAGTCAGCAGTAATAGACCGTCTTTGCGCTGATAACCGGAACCGCGTCGGGCATTCTTTTTGCTGATGATTACGAACTCGTCAAAGCCCGTGGTGGGTCCGACCACAAGACCCCGATTCAGACTGACGCGCATACCCTCCAAGGCTTGCCAGAAGCGTATGGCTTCAGAGATGTTTTCATCGGGTAATTGTTTAATTGTTACCGGCTCTGGAAGTGCATTGTGACTGCTGTGGCGTGCCACGTCACTGACATTGTGCAGCCGGGTTAATGGTAGCCCATTGCCGAATTGTTGCTCCTGCACCTGCGCAGTCAGAGAAATCTCATCGCCTACCTGGAGCGCCAGGGGATGATTGCCGGCACCGACGACAAAGATGCCTTCGGAGGTTTGAGGATTGTTATCATCTTGCGCATCCTGTAGCCAAAAATGGTTATTGTCGGTGCTGAACTGGGTGATGATACCGCGTGTGCTGATGTATTCGTTTTCATAGGATGAGCGACCTTGATCCCCTTGAATGGCTGCTATGGATGCAGGTAGGGGCTGGCAGCCGTCCAGGCCGCCACCCCTTGGTGTATTGGCGCCACCCAGATTGAAATCGGCAGCGATCCAGTCGCTGGTTTGGTTGGTATCGACACCATCCTGTATACGACGCACGCCGGCGGGAATAAAGCGGCCATCGGGGCCGACGACAGGGGCATCAAAAAAGAATTGATCCTGTGTTCCACCGTCAGTCAAGGCGATGCTATCGATGATGGCTTCCTGTCCGGTGACCTGCTCACCAGTCAGCGAGGCGGTACGGACCAGGGCATAGGTGGAGGATGAGTTTTCCAGGGTGTTATTATTGATGGCCTTGTCGGGGGTGACCTGATAGTTCTGGGCCAGCCCGTTACAGTTTCCGACCA
The DNA here is from genome assembly GCA_002450975.1 of Proteobacteria bacterium UBA6915. Taxonomy (GTDB): domain Bacteria; phylum Pseudomonadota; class Gammaproteobacteria; order UBA6915; family UBA6915; genus UBA6915. Next base: position 664 of record DKAX01000065.1, on the reverse strand, counting down.
GAAAGAAGCCGTTGCTACCGATGCGGTGAAAGGGTTTGAAGTCGATACGCCAATCGATATGCCCCGTGTTGCTGTTGCTGTCGCCTTCGACGTTGATCAGGCTGAGTCCCGCCAGGGATTCGCCGGCGGTTCCATGCAGTTCGACATATTCGCTGTCATCGGTACCGGTATGACTGACCAGTAATTCGTTCAGCACGACTGCCTCTGCAGGCATGGCAAGAGTAAACAGTATCGGAAGAGCGCAGATCAATCTATTCATAGTTATCATCCTTTAAGGAGAATAGTTGACTTTTGTGCTGCTTGGTAAAGTCAGACAGGCATGAAGTATAACCGCTGTCAGGCTTATTTGCTTGAGCAATTAGTGTTTTGAATAGATTGTGTATAGAAAAAATATGGGCCGATCGATCGGCCCGGAGTGGGGGGGGGTGAAAATGTTTTTGTGCGAATCCTAGCTGGCGAGTAACATTTGACCGATCAGTGAACGGACCTCGACAGGATCGAAGGGTTTGTCGCACAACGCGGAAACTCCTGATTGACGTACTGCTTTGAGACGGCTGCTATCTTCCTCACTGGTGACCATCAGTATGGGAATCGACGCCTGATGTTTGCCATTACGTATGGTATGTACCAACTGTGCGCCATCCATCTCCGGCATGTTGTAATC
>DKAX01000147.1 GCA_002450975.1 Proteobacteria bacterium UBA6915 | reverse complement strand
CTTCGAGCCGCTGGACTTCATCGCTCGCTTAGCGGCGCTGGTGCCCAAGCCAAGAGTGAATCTGACGCGATTTCATGGTGTCTTTGCTCCCAACAGCAAACACCGTGCTTTGGTGACGCCTGCCAAGCGGGGTAAGGGAAGCAAGCCTAGAACGACCGAAGATGAGCAAGAGAAACCACCTGCCGCGCGTCGTCCCGCCATGACCGGTTTTTTGCTCCTGCAAAACCGGCATACATGCCATCCATGGCAATAACCGGTTTTTTGCTCCTGCAAAACCGGCATACATGCCATCCATGGCAATAACGTGGGCGCAACGACTAAAGCGTGTTTTCGCTATCGATATTGAGATCTGTCGGGAATGCGGGGGAGTTGTCAAGGTCATTGCTTGCATCGAAGATCCGGAGGTTATCAAGAAGATACTCACCCACCTGACGGAAAAGGCATCCTCGGCGGAACCCCACAGACTCCCCGAGAGCCGGGCACCGCCACAGGCGGGCTTGTTCGANNGGAGCGGTTTGCCGAGAATTTCGCACGTCACTTGGGCTAAATTGGGGCGATGAACCAGTGTCATGAGGGCGGTTTTAGTTTGTGAGGGAGCGAATTTCGCTGGTTGCGAGTCGATGGCGCCAGTTTTCGATCGATTACCAGACAGTCGGTGATGCTTTGATTTTCAGATTAGGTGGTTTATTCTTCCTATACTCCACCGAAATCCCGTGAACCAGCCATCCCAACCCATTTGGCGGTTATCTGCCGAAGGTGGGGATGAGGGTATTTCCCTGGGCATGGGCAATAGTCTGAATATAGAGGTTTCAGGGTGAGATATCGGCATTTTAAATGGTTAGAGTTATTTTTCGCACTCTACCTTCCCACTGCGACCGGTGCGGTAGAGATGACGGAGGATTGTATCACCGAACCGATCTTTCAGAATAAGGTCTGCACCTACCAGACCAATCCGCGGGCCGCGAACACCATACTGCTTGTGCATGGCATCGGTGAGCGGGCCAGCCATGACTGGGACAAACAGTTAGAGTCATTGAGCCAGCACTATCGAGTCGTAACACTGGACCTGCCGGGGTTCGGCGATTCCGGGCACGGCGATCAACGCTACACCCCTGAGCATTATGTCGCGGTGCTGGAGCACATTGCCGAGCACTATCAACTATCACAGTTTGATCTCGTGGGGCACTCCATGGGAGGTGCCATCGCGCTGTTATATGCAGCACAGCATCCACAGCGTGTGCGCCGACTGGTTCTAGTAGATGTAGCCGGTATCCTGCACCGCCTGGCAATAGCAAAGTATGATATCGCTAGTTTATTCGGCCACAACCAGAAGGAAATCGGCAAGTATGAATCATATGTAGTAAAGATCATAGAGAAATTCGATAAGCTTTATCCATTTATTCGTGAAGGCGTAGCACCACTGAATGAAAAGCTCAGGGCTGGCATTGAGTTAGTGGATTATGATTTCAGCAATCCATTAAATCAGTTAACGGCTCCGACCTTAATCATTTGGGGCGACAATGATCATATTGCACCCACGCGCACCGCGAAAGCATTACAATACCGCATTCGCGATGCGAGGCTTGAGGTAATAAGTGGGTCTGGACATGTCTTAATACGCGAGAAAAGTGGCCAATTTAATACTTTGTTACTGACATTCTTTCTTACAGAGGAATCACAAAACCAGCCGCATGACTCTAAAGACAATGCAAGTGAAGAAGTCTCGTCAGCGACATGTAAAGGTAAAAGCGGAAAACTGTATACTGGAACATATACAAAGTTAACGATAAAAAATTGCAGCGGAGTAGTAATCAAAAACGCACGTATCAAGGAACTTGATATTTATGAATCGCGGGTGGTGATTGAAAATAGTCATATTGGTGGTGACGTTGATATCGCAATGAATCTAGTTGGCTCTGATGTGGAGATGACCGCGGGTATCTTGCACGGAAACTCTGCCATAACCACCAAAAGAAGTCGAGTTGATTTGGCGGCCGTAGACATGATAGGAAATGAGAGAGCAATTCGCTCATTATCGAATTCTCATTTTATCATCTCTATTAGTTCAATAAAGGACAGCATAGGGACAAGAACGGTTCATAAGTCGGCCACACTCGTCGCGGGGGAGTCACTCTAAGCATGGGGTTCCTAATAATCCATTGGGGCATCGTCCAGTATATTAGAAAAAACCAAATATAGTTTGACTGGGTTAAGCGGGTTTTTCGGGGATTTACGGTGTAACTGAGGTAGATATCCGGTGTCCTATGGGATACCACACAAAACAATGGGGCCAGCCCGGCAGGGCTGTGCCCCTTTTTTATATAGCACACCACTCGCCCCAACCGCCAGCTCGCAAGGATGTGAATAATGTTACAAGCGACAACGGCAGGGCGTGCCGACGAGGGAATGGGTTCTGGGCGTTACCAGCGCCACCAACCCGAACGCACTCTTCTCTATCAGATCATCGACCAGCATTACCCTGCGTTTACCGCGCATCTGGCGGAGCAGGGCACGAAATTACCTGGGCATGTGCAACGGGAATTCGAGGACTACCTTAAATGTGGTTACCTGGAACATGGCTTTTTTCGCGTCAGCTGCGACACCTGCCATGCCGAACACTTGGTGGCGTTAAGCTGTAAGCGTCGCGGCTTCTGTCCCAGTTGCGGCGCGCGGCGCATGGTCGACGACTGCATGGACGCAGGAGGTAGAGCGAAGCAGGAGCCAGAGCCGAAAGCGCGGC
>DKAX01000203.1 GCA_002450975.1 Proteobacteria bacterium UBA6915 | reverse complement strand
CAAGCAGTTGTTCGGCGCCGACTACGCCAACGTACAGCCCCACTCAGGTTCCCAGGCCAATGCGGCCGTCTATTTCGCCCTGCTCAATCCCGGTGACACAGTCCTGGGTATGTCCCTGGCCCACGGCGGCCACCTGACCCACGGTGCCAAGGTCAACTTCTCCGGAAAGCTGTTCAATGCCGTTCAATACGGCATCGACGAGACCTCCGGCGAGATCGATTATCACCAGGTGGAGACCCTGGCCCTGGAGCACAAGCCCAAGATGATCGTGGCCGGTTTCAGCGCCTACTCACGTGTGGTCGACTGGCAGCGTTTCCGCGCCATCGCCGACAAGGTGGGTGCCTACCTGATGGTGGACATGGCCCATGTGGCCGGTCTGGTGGCCGCCGGTGAATACCCCAACCCGGTACAGATCGCCGATGTCACCACCTCCACCACCCACAAGACCCTGCGTGGTCCCCGTGGTGGTATCATCCTGGCCAAGTCCAATCCCGATATCGAAAAACGCCTCAATTCTCTGGTATTCCCCGGTACCCAGGGTGGCCCCCTCATGCATGTGATCGCCGCCAAGGCAGTGGCCTTTAAAGAGGCCATGGAGCCTGAGTTCAAGACTTATCAGAAGCAGGTGGTGGAAAACGCCCGTGCCATGGCCGCGCTTTTCATTGGCCGCGGCTATAAGGTGGTGTCCGGTGGCACTGACAATCACCTGTTCCTGCTCGATTTCATCGAGAAGGGATTGACCGGCAAGGACGTGGAGGCCGCTCTGGGCGCCGCCTTTATTACCGTGAACAAGAATGCCGTGCCCAACGATCCGCAGTCGCCCTTCGTGACCAGCGGTATCCGCGTCGGTACACCCGCAGTGACCACCCGTGGCTTCAACGCCGACGACTGCCGTCAGCTGGCCGGCTGGATGTGCGATATCTTCGACGATATCAACAACCAGGAGACCATTGCACGCGTCAAGGAGCAGGTGCTGACCATCTGCAAGCGTCTGCCGGTCTATAAATAAGAACGGCGTTCGCGCCCATGCGCTGTCCCTTTTGCGAAGCTGAAGAAACCAAGGTCATCGACTCACGCCTGGCGGGGGATGGCTTTCTGGTACGGCGCCGGCGCGAATGTATCAGTTGTAACGAGCGCTTCACCACCTTCGAATCGGCGGAGTTGGTGATGCCGCGCATCGTCAAGCAGGACGGCAGCCGCGAGCAATTCGTCGAAGAGAAACTGCGAGCCGGCATGATGCGCGCCCTGGAGAAGCGGCCGGTGGATTCTGAGACCGTCGAGGCGGTCATCGGTCGCATCAAGCAGCGCGCCCAGGCCAGCGGCGAGCGTGATATCCCCTCACGGTTTTTGGGTGAGTGGGTGCTGGATGAGTTGCGCGGCCTGGACGAAGTGGCCTATGTGCGTTTCGCCTCGGTCTATTTGAGCTTTCAGGATATCGATGCCTTCCGCCGCGAGATCGCCCGGCTGGAAGGGGCGAGACAACCCAAATCTGTACCAGACAATAACAAGTAACCGGCCGAAGGTATTTCGGTCTTTAATCGCAGGAGAGTGTAAGTTGCAAGCGCAGGCATCATCGGCAGTTGAATCCCAACTTGAAACCCAGGAACGGTATATGGCTCTGGCCCTGGCATTGGCGCGCAAGGGTCTCTATACCACCGACCCCAATCCGCGCGTCGGTTGTGTCATCGTCAGGGACGGCGCGATCGTCGGCCAGGGCTGGCACGAACGTGCCGGCGAAGCCCACGCCGAGATCAATGCCTTGCACGAGGCCGGTGACAAGGCCAAAGGGGCCGAGGTCTATCTCACCCTGGAGCCCTGCTGTCACCACGGGCGCACGCCGCCCTGTACCGATGCCTTGATTGCCGCCGGTGTGGCCAAGGTGGTCATTGCCATGCTCGATCCCAATCCCAAGGTCGCCGGCCAGGGTGTGGCCCAGTTGCAACAGGCGGGTATCACCGTGCAACAGGGTTTGATGGAGGCCCAGGCGGCGGCCCTCAATCCAGGGTTCATCAAACGCATGAAGACCGGGCGTCCCTTTGTCCGCTGCAAACTGGCCATGAGTCTGGACGGTCGTACCGCCATGGCCTCCGGTCAGAGCAAGTGGATCACCGGTCCCGAGGCACGCAAGGATGTGCAACGTCTGCGCGCTCGCAGCTCTGCCATCATGACCGGTATCAGCACAGTGTTGATGGACAATCCGGGTCTCAATGTACGCGACGATGAATTCAGCGGTGACGAGAAGACACAGATAGCCAACGCCATGCAGCCCTTGCGCGTGATCGTCGACTCCCACGTGAGCGTGCCCGCCGAGGCCAAGATATTGAAACAGGCGGGCGAGACCCTGATCGTCGCAGCCCACGAGGAGGTGGAACCCATTCCGGCCTACCTGGCGGAGAGTGACAAGGTGGCGGTGGTGCGCATGCCCCGTCACGGTGGTACTGTCAACCTGCATGCCTTGATGGAACACCTGGGCGAGATGCAGGTGAATGAGGTGTTGCTGGAGGCGGGATCCACCCTGAGCGGTTCCATGCTGCACGCCGCCCTGTACCGATGCCTTGATTGCCGCC
>DKAX01000240.1 GCA_002450975.1 Proteobacteria bacterium UBA6915 | reverse complement strand
GCTGACGTTGGCCAGGTTGTTGGACAACACCGACAACCTGGTGTTTTGCGCCTCGAGGCCGGTCTTGCCGACCCATAATGCTGGATTCATCTGATTATTTCCTCGTTTTCACTAACCGGTCAGTCGCAATAGGGAGGTCGACGCGCTGTCGGTCTCCTCCGCCGTCTTCATCACTTTAACTTGCGTCTCGTATTGGCGCGCCACCGTAATCATCTGCACCATAGCCTCCACCGGACTGACATTACTGCCCTCCAGAGTCTGCGTGGCGATCTGCACAGTGGGATCAGGTGCAGCGGGATTGCCATCCGCCAGGCGAAACAAACCATCGTCGCCTTTGATCAGTTGGTCCAAGGGCGGATTCACCATCCGGATCTGATCGGCCAAGGCCAGGGCATTGGCTGCTTGTCCGATAGGTTTGATGATGATCGAGCCATTAGGCGCAATCTCCATCTTCTCTGCCGGCGGAATGGCAATGGGTCCGCCATTGCCTAATACCGGCTGCCCTGCGCCGTTGATCAGAAAACCACCGGCTGTGATCTGCAAGTCACCACGGCGGGTGTACGCCTCGCTGCCGTCGGCGGCCTGGACCGCGATCCAGCCATTACCCTTGATTGCCACATCCAGTTCACGTCCGGTGGTATTCAATGGGCCGGGGGTAAAGTCGGTAGCTGGCCGCTCGGTCATGGTGTAGGCGCGGGTAGGATGTCCCAACCCGAACACCGGCATGCTACGAAATTGTGACAGGTCATTCTTAAAACCTGTCGTGGTGGCATTGGCCAGATTATTTGCCGTCGACTTTTGCGACAGCATCATCTGCTTTGCCCCCGACATACCGATGTATAACATCCTATCCACTAGCTAGCCCCTTATCGGATATTGACTATGGTCTGGGTGATGGTGTCGTTGGTGGTAATGATCTGAGCCGAGGCCTGGAAGTTACGCTGGGCGACGATCATATTGACCAACTGGTCGGCCAGATCGACAGTCGAGGCCTCCAGGGCGCCGGCCTGAATCAAACCGAAGTTGGAACCACCAGGCTCGCCGTAAAGCACATCACCGGCGGCAAACGAAGCCCCCCATAGTGAGTCGCCCAGACTGCGCAGACCTTGTGGATTGGGTACACTGGCCAGGGCCACCTTGCCCATGACCAATGACTCGCCATTGGTATAGCGAGCAAAAACCACGCCCTGATCATCGATATCCAGGCTGCTCAGTCGACCCGTGGCGTAGCCGTCCTGGGAGAGTGCGCTGATCTCGAAGGGGCTGCCATATTGCGTGGTCTGACTCAAATCGAGCACAACGCCACCGCCACCGTTGTTGATAGGTGATGTGGCACCGGTAGTTACCGCGAACAGGAAATTGACGGTCGGAGCACCCAATACACGGCCGGCGGTATCAAAGGTGATCGCCGTTTCCGCACTCACCGCACCGCCATCTATGGAAGCTGCCACATCCCAGGTATTGGCGGCGGTCTTCTGAAAGAATAAAGCGACGTCGTGTGCCTGACCCAATGAATCATACACTGTCAAGGCTGTGCGATGGTTATAGGTGGCCGGATTGGTTGGAACAATGTCGTTACCCGCGGCACCAGCCACTATCTCACCGGCATCCAGATTCAATAAACTGTCGATTGTGGTGGTCTCTTGTGGGGCCCCCAATCCTGCCTGCAATTGCAAATCAGTCTGAATACCGGTATTGAAACCACCCAGTCCGTCCGGCGGGAAGATCTGCAGACGCTGTTTGAAATTGTTCTCGACATAGCCGTCACGATCGACACCAAACATACCCTGGCGAGTAAAATACTCACCCTTGGAATCCTTGACCACGAAGAAACCGCGACCGGCGATACCCAGATCGAGATTGTTATCGGTATATTCGATATTACCCTGGGCAAACTGTTGTGATATGCCGGACACACGCACACCGGCACCCGGTGTCACTGCACTGATACCGGTATAGGATACGGCGAAGACATCGACAAACTCCGTACGCGAAGTCTTGAAGCCTACAGTACTGGCGTTGGCAATATTATGGGATGTAACATCCAGATCGGCCTGGGCCGCATGCAATCCACTTAAACCCGTTCGAAACGACATGCAAAATCTCCTCTTATGCGTTACCTGCTACGCGAACTACATAATCTCCCGGACATCAGACAAGCCGAACTCGCCGACACCGGTCAGATTTAAGGTCGGGCCACGCCCTCCCTGTCCCAAAGTCACGCTATCAACCCTCGCCGCAACCAACGTGTCTACCGCTTCCTGCTTGCCGTTGTTATACATAAACGCCTTGACGGAATAGTTACCCGGTGGAAAACGGTTACCGTTTTCATCCAGTCCATCCCAAACAAAGTAGGCCAGCCCTTTCTGGCGCTCGCCCATTTCCAGCTTGCCAACCATGGCACCGCTGTCATCATAAACATTGATAAAAAGATTACCTGTGCTGTTAGGCAATTCGACTGCACCAGCCAGTTCACCCTGCTCCCACAACATGCCCTTCTCTGACGGTACCAGCACGCCGCGCCCGACCAGACTGGAGGCCTGCAGGGCCTGTTGCGATTGCATATTGTTGACGAAGTCACCGAAGGACTTGGTCAAATCGGTGATCCCCTTGACCGAACTGAACTGCGCCATCTGCGCAATCATGTCCTCGTTCTGTACCGGATTGAACGGATCCTGATTCTGCAACTGTGCAATCATCAGCTGTAAAAATTGATCCTGCCCCAGGCCATCGTTGCGTTTTTTCTCGGGATCCTGGCGTACCAGGTCCAACTCTTCCCAGGGATTTACGGAACTGCTTTTATCGATCTGACTCATGGTCTATGCCTCTCGCACTATTGACCCAGGTTCAGGGTGCGTAACGCCAACTGCTTGGAGGTGTTCATCACCTCGACGTTGGTTTGATACGAACGCGAGGCCGAGATCATATTGGCCATCTCCTCGACCACGTTGACATTTGGCTTGTAGATATAGCCCTTCTCATCGGCCATGGGGTGATTGGGCGCGTATTCCATCTGCAAGGGCGCCTTGCTTTCGATAATCCCCATGACATTGACGCCGACACCGGCCTCCATATCGGCAAAGTGTTTCACCATCGGAGCAAACACCGGGTGACGCGCCTTGTAGGTCTCATTGATACTGCTACTTACACTCTCGGCATTGGCCAGGTTGGACGCAGTTGTATTCAGACGTACCGATTGCGCGCTCATCCCAGAGCCGGACACATTAAAAATGCTCATCAACGGCATAACTATTCACCCGCCTTTATAGCCTCGATCAGGCCTTTAAATTTGTTGCCCAGGAATTGCAGGCTGGCCTGATAACGCACGGCGTTTTCGGAAAATTCCACCTTTTCGATCTCCGGATCGACCGTATTACCATCAATAGCGGCCTGGTTGGGATGGCGATAGAGGACCTCGGCGGCAATATTGCCGTTATTAACTGTTTGAATATGCGATTCATTGGTGGTGTTCAGTGCCAGTTTTGTGAACTGTTGCACACCCGAGAGGACAGCACGGAAATCGATATCGCGAGCCTGATAGTTAGGCGTATCCGCGTTGGCTAAATTACCGGCCAACAGCTCAGCACGCCGCGCCCGCACATGCAGTGCCGGCAGGTGTATGCCCAGAGCCTTGTCGAAACTGATTGCCATTGCCTGTCACTCCAAAAAATCGTCAATACGATACTTTGATCAGACTAAGGCAATCGCCATGCCAACGGTGCAATACCCGATTATTTAGGAATTTTTTCCTGGGATTTGACTGACTTGAGGGGAAAAAGCGGCAATTATTGCCGACTTACGGCAATGTCACTTTTTTTTTGCGGAGGAAACCTGTTCTTTGAGGCAATAAGCAACGCCAGGTGGACATCGCACCATATTATAGGCTTCGGAATAGCCTGACATCGATTCCGATCCCCCTAAAAACAGGTAACCCTGGGGATTAAGGCTCTCGGAGAATTTACCCAAAACCTCGGTTTTGAGTTGGCTGGAAAAGTAGATCAGCACGTTACGGCAAAAGATAACGTCGAATTTCCCCAGCAGATTATAGTTCTGCAACAGATTGAATTCCCGGAAGGTCACCCGTGCCCTGATCTCCGGCCGCACCTGCCAACGATCGTCATTTTGCAGGAAAAATCGCTTCTTGCGATCATCTGACAACCCCCGTGACAGTGCCATGCCCTCATACAATCCGCTGCGCGCCGCCTGAAGTACGGTCGGCGAAATGTCCGTGGCTATAATCTCCAGGTCATTCGGCAACGCTCCGGGATTGGCATTGACAAATTCCTGAAAGATCATACTGATTGAGTAGGGTTCCTGCCCCGAAGAGCAGGCAGCGCTCCAGATACGCAGTTTGCGATTCCTGTGCAGCTTGACCGCCTCCGGCAGGATATGGTTTCTGAGAAACTCATAAGGATAACCATCACGAAACCAGGAGGTTTCATTGGTAGTCATGGCATCCATGATCTTTTCCCGCAACGAGCTTTCCTTTTCGATACGCTCCATCAGCTGAGTAAAATTGGCCAACTTCAGCTCATCCAGGATTTTGTTTAAACGGCTGGTAATCAGGTATTGCTTGTTGTCACCCAAAACAATACCGCTGACCTTCTCGAGAAAGATCCGGAATTTTTCATAGTCCGCTTCCGTAATGTGGTAACTCACTGTCCTGGCCTTCTTATTATCATCATATAATATACCGCGCACCCAATGATTCTAGGCCTTGCTCTCATTACTTGCATGGATCTGTTTCAGAACGGCATCGGCCAGTTCATTCGAATTAAACTTGGGGATAAACTCATTGGCCCCCACCCGTTCGACCAGGGCATGGTTAAATACACCACTTAACGACGTATGCAGGATGATATAGAGGGACTTCAAAGCTTCGTTTTTGCGTATCTCTGCCGTCAGGGTATAGCCGTCCATACGAGGCATCTCGATATCGGATATGATAGTCACCAAGCGTGCCAAAAGACTCGGATGGTTTGCCTCCCAATCGTGCAGCAGATCCAGCCCCTCCTGTCCATCTTTGGCTAGATAGGTCTCGACGCCCAATTGTTTCACCGTTTGTTGTACCTGCTTGCGCGCCACAACAGAATCATCGACGATCAGCACCACATATTGTTCGCTGTGTTGCTCGGCTCCATCCTGGCGAATATCATCCGAGACCGTTGTGTTCACACCTATAACTTCGGAATAGATCTTTTCAACATCAATAATTTCAATCAGTTCCTCGTTGACCTTGGTCACAGCGGTCATATAGGTACGCTTGCCGATCGCCTTTGGCGGTGGCAGGATGTCCCCCCAATTCATGTTCAAAATCTGTTCCACCGCGTTAACCAGGAAGCCCTGGGTACTGCGGTTGTATTCCGTAATAATGACGAAGGCCTCTGAAAGATCATCTACTGTCGAAGGCATGCCCAACGCCTGTGACAAATCCAGAACCGGAATAGTCTTGCCGCGCAAATGAGCCACACCACGCACCGTCGGGTGTGATTTGGGCATAGCGGTCAACTCCGGACAACGAATGACCTCCTGCACCTTGAACACATTGATACCAAAGCGCTGGCGACCGGACAGACGAAAAAGCAGCAACTCCAAACGGTTCCTGCCCACCAACTGCGTTCGCTGGTCAACACCTTCAATTACACTCGCCATTTCGACAAAACCTTTGTTGAGACATTATCTTATCGACATGCCCCCCTTCCGGCTTGAATCCAACTTTGTGGCACGGGATTTGCCTTTTTTTGAGTGTGTCTATCAAGAGAAAAGCGCATGAACACCAAATTCCTTGTGCTAGGCCTGTCCCTCTATATATATAGTCTGCCAGGCCAAAGTCAGCAGGCCGAATCAGTCGATCTGGACAACCTACGCGCCCTGGCGGAACATTTTGTTGCTAACCATGCACAAAAGCCCGCTGGCGGCCGCCTCGCCATCGAGGCCGGTAGCATCGATCAACGCATCCAGTTGAGCGCCTGTTCGCCCACTAAACTTGAGGCCTTTGCCCCGGCCGGATTCCGCACCAATGGCAACACTACAGTGGGTATCCGCTGCCACCACCCCGTTCAATGGGTGATTTATATCCCCGTCAAGGTTCGCACCCTCAGCAAAGTCCTGGTCGCAACCAAGGCCTTGTTACGGGGCCAACGGATCACGGCCGCGGATGTCATGATCAGTGAGTGGGATGTCAGCAACAACACCAGGGGGTACTATCAGGAATTCGCGGAGGTCGAGGGCATGATATTGCGCCGTCCCATGAAGGCCGGTGCTCTGATTCATGGCGCCGCCCTCAATAATCCCCTGGCCATCAAGCGGGGCCAATACGTCACCATCATCGCCACCATCGGGGCGCTGACCGTGCGTATGAAGGGGACCGCCTTAAGCAACGGCGCCGAGGGTGACTTGATCCGGGTAAAAAACCAAAAAACCGAAAAGGTACTCGAAGCTCAGATCAGTGCCCCCGGTGAAGTAAGAGTAAACCTGTAACAAATGCGCCGGGCTTTTTATCCATTTGTTTTTTGCGTGATAGACAATACTGTGATCTAATTCAATAAAGGTTAAAGAATTCGCAGGAGCAACCGATATGACTAACGGAAATCCAACAAGAGGAGGGTAACATGGAAATCGACAACAACGGCATCATCCCTACACAGCCCCAACAAGTGGAAGGTCAGCGTGGCAGTCAGTCACCTGTAGTGGCTTCAACGGGTCATGAGCAACAGCAACAGTCCAATGGCAGTTCCGGTAACGGCGACTCGGTAATACTGACCGGATTGGCGCGCAGTATGCAGCAAGCCGAGGCCTCGCTGGCCAAACAACCGGTGGTGGATAATGAGCGTGTCAATGCAATCAAAGAGGCCATCACTAACGGCAGTTACCAAATAGATGACCAGCGTGTGGCACAAAAGATGATTGATTTCGAGACCCAACGCGGTTAAAGGACATCGTTTGAAATGATAGCCAAAGCCTTGCAACAGAAACTTGCCCAGGTCATTCAGCAACAACAGGTCTTGATGAATGACCTCTCTACCCTGCTAACGGAAGAGCTAAGCGCCATTAGTGGCAATAATATTGACGCCTTGGAACAGATAACACCGGCTAAGAACGAACTCGTCAACAAGTTGCAGCCATTATCCGAACAGTTCCAGGCGCTGTTGAAACAGGCGGGGCAACAACCGGACAAACAGGGTATCCGCCAGGTTTTGCTCAATTGCGCCCCCGAAGTCAGCAGCCAATGGCAGGCATTGCTCACCGTCACCGCGCGTTGCCACCGGCAAAATCTGATCAATGGTCGCACCATAGAAATCAGTTACGCGGTCAAACAACGCAGTCTTGAGTTGTTGCTGGGCATCAATGAACAACCCGAGCTGTACAATCCGGATGGCAAGGCCAGCAGTCGCAAGGGTGCCGGTCCATTGGCCAAGGCCTAAACCGGTCACTCGAGTAACGACGCACTATCGAATCACCATTTTTTTACCCGCAGGAGAGATCGTGAATCAACCGGCTATCGTCACCGCCCCTGATTATCCGGAACAAAAACGCCATGCCTACCGGGCCAGAGTCCTGCCCGAACAAAATTTCCCAGTTACGCTGGTGCGTTTCAATGGCGAAAGTCTGACGGGTAAACTGATAGACATTTCTACCGGCGGAATCGCCATGCAGCTTGAGCAACCGGCCCCGTCGACACTGCAGTTGGACGAGACCTTTCACTACTGTATGGTGAAATTCGGCGATGATCTGGAATTTCAGTTTCGCGTCGGTCTGGTCTACCAGCACACCAATCCACCCTGCCTGGGCTTATGCTATATCGGCCTGGACCGAGTACAGGAACGATTTGTCGAGCGCCTGGTTACTCAGTTGGACCGGCAAGCCAGGCGGCGAGCCGCAAGCCCATAAAACATTCTGTAAGCCTCTGTTATTCAAAAACTATATAATTTGCATACAACAACATTAGACTAATTCCATTTTTTCCTTTTTATTTCAATGTGTTATTTAATGCAAAATTAAGCCTATCTGGTACCAGCGCAGGTATAAATGTACACTCAATACTTGTTTACCAAAGACAATCGAGTTACACACCATGCGCGTACTATTAGTTGAAGATGATCCCCTGCTGGGCAGCGGGGTACAGACCGGCTTGAGACAAAACGGCTATGCCGTGGACTGGGTCAAGGATGGCATGGCGGCGCTCTCCGCATTGGACGCGGAAAGCTATGACCTGGCGGTACTGGATGTCGGCTTACCCGGGATGTCTGGCCTGGAGGTACTGACTAAACTACGTGAGAGTGGCCAGGACATTCCGGTCATCATCCTCACTGCACGCGACACCATCGATGATCGTATAAAAGGCCTGGATCTGGGTGCCGACGATTATCTGGTCAAACCCTTCGATCTGGACGAACTGACGGCCCGTATTCGTGCCCTGTTGCGCCGCAGCTATGGACGCAGCAATCCCATGCTCTGTTACGGCCCCCTGGAACTGGATCCCAGCTCCATGACGGTACGCCGCGATGGGGATCTGGTGAAAGTTTCTCGCAAGGAGTTTACGATCCTGCATACCTTGTTGGAGAACCAGGGTAAACTCATGTCCAGACAGAAACTGGAAGAAAGTCTCTACTCGTGGAAAGATGATGTGGACAGTAACACTATCGAGGTTCATATCCACCACCTGCGCAAGAAAATGCCCGACGGACTGATACGCACCGTACGTGGAATCGGCTACATCATTGATAACCCACAATGAACATTTCCATACGCAGGCGTTTGCTGCTGATCCTGTTTTTCGGCACCTTGCTGGTATGGTCTATTACCGCGTTAAGTAGCTATTTCGATACCCGCCGCGTAGTCAATGAGTTGTTCGATGCCCAACTAGCCCAGGCGGCCCTGGCACTGCTGGATCTCAGCCACCACGAACTGTACGAACAACTGGCCTTCGAATCACAACAACCTGCCACCAGTCACGATGTGCCACACCACGACACAGGACCGGAACACAAGTACCAACAACTGGTTGCCTTTCAGATCTGGACCGGCGATGGCAAGCTGGCAATCCGCTCGGAAAATGCCCCCGAGCATCGCCTGATTGAAAAGGACAACATCTTCGGCGATACCTTCATCGATGGCGTCCTTTGGCGGGTTTACAGTGTTTCCAACGAGATTGGCAGCATACGAGTCCAGGTGGGCGAACAGTATCAATCGCGCAACCGCACCAGTAGTGACATCACCTCACGTCTGGGAGCGAGTATCTTTGTCGCCCTGCCCATGCTGGCCATGATGATCTGGCTAGGCGTGGGCAGCGCCATGACGCCACTGCGGCGCCTGGCCAAAGAGGTCAGCCAGCGCAAGGCCGACAACCTCTCCCCCATCGAACTGAAGCGTGCACCCATCGAGGCCAAACCCCTGACCGAGGCGATCAACATGTTGTTCAAGCGCCTGCAGACAGCCTTCGACAACATAAAACTATTTACTGCTGACGCAGCCCATGAATTGCGCACCCCTTTGGCCGCCGTCAAAACCCACGCACAAATCGCCATTAAAAGTAACGACGACAACGTGCGTAAACAGGCGTTAGTCGACTTGATCACCTGCGTCGACCGCAGCACCTACCTCGTTGAACAACTGTTGACCATCGCACGCCTGGAACCGGAACCCAGTGTACGGGACAATGAAAGGGCCGTACTGGAACGGGTGTTTGATGCCGCCCTGGCGGATCTGGTGCTCAAGGCACTGGAGAAAAAAATCGATATCGGGTTGAACAATGAATACCAAGGCACTGTATTAGGCCGGGCGTTCCTGCTGCAAATCATGATCGCCAACTTGATAAACAATGCTATTCGCTATACCCCGACTGGTGGCAGCATAGATATCAATGTTGCAGAACAAGTCGATAAAATCATCATAACAATTGACGATAGCGGACCAGGAATTCCGGAAGAAGAGCGTAACAAAGTATTCCAGCGTTTCTACCGCCAGGCCAGTCACAGCAACATCACCGGCACAGGACTGGGACTCTCCATAGTCCAGCGGATCGCAGACATCTGCCGCGTGGAGCTGTCACTCTCGGATTCCCCACTGGGTGGCTTGAGGATACAACTAGGACTCCACAAAGCGTAAATACCCGCGCTATGGTGATTACCTATGCTGCTCATACTTTGTTTGTCGTACAACCAGGCAATAGTCGTCACTGTAACGGTAAAACACGATACAAAGTATCTGTTTCCAGCTGATCATTCGCCAATATTAATGCTAACCCTTTGCCATCGCGGAAAGCTGCTATAGCGGTAGTACTACCCGGTAATTCCTGTCCGCTATCGGCAAAATAGCCATTGCCATTATTGATATAAATTCGACTCGCTCGTGCATAGTTGCCTACTACCAAATCCAGGTCACTATCCCCATCCACATCAACAAGTACACTGGCCCTGGTACCCCCCTCCCACGCATCCAGGGAATTTGGTACGAAAATGTACTTCCCATTGTTAAAACCATTGGTATAAATAGTAATATTCTGATTCGCGTAACCAAAAACCAGATCGACTTTGCCATCACGATTCACATCACCGACAACAATACTGGTAGCTTGCCCATAGGTAAGCTTGAGCCCGCCCACGGTGTTGAAATCACCCGAACCGTTGTTCAACATAACCAGGTCTTTGTCACTGCCTGCGACGATCAAATCCAAATCATCGTCCAAATCCACATCTGCCAGCGCCAATCCCTTGATATCATTGACTGGCCAGCTTTGAGCCAATTCGCTAAATAGCCCCATACCATCATTCAAGAAGAGTCTGGTACCGCCGGTGCCGCCCACGACCAGATCCAAGTCTTTGTCACCGTCTACATCACCCAGTACGGCGGTGCTGCTAAATTGATAACCTATGGTCTGCAGCGTATCCGTAAACACACCATTACCATCATTGAGAAATACCCGATCCGACTGCCCATAATTGACTACGATCAGATCCCGGTCATCATCACCATCGATATCCCCTAAAACCAACGCACGCGTATCGCCGCCAAGGAGTTGTTGATTGGTGTCAACCAGGGTTCCGGTCTCATCCATCAGCAACACGCGCGCCGGAACTGCAACCTGTTCGCCACTTTGCGAATCAATTTCATACCCGTAGGCAACGACTAAATCCGCATCACCGTCTCCATCAAGGTCGGCGCTCACAACCGCTTTAGTATTGTGATTGCCAGACAGATTTGCAGTCGGACGAAATGCGGGTACTAAATCCACCATTTTTACAGCTTCCGCATCACGACCGGAAACTGGATCTTGAATCGCATCTGGCTGAATGGTAGTCGCCACATCGATTCCCGAAGGAGACCCGGCATCAAGAATATTCGTGTTAAAATCACCTTTGATATTTAGAACAGGACCTACCCCCAAAGTTATCCGCACCTGATTACCTAGATCCCCCGCCTCCAGTATCGCTCCGGCACCCAAGTAGTCATTGGTGACCGCCAGACTGAAATCGCCGGCACTGGCTCCTGCACTAGTCTCGACTGGACGACTGAAAGACATTACCAACTGGTCTCCCAGGTCAACCGCATTATTTTCATTCATGTCATGAAATTGCGCCATGCCCAAAAGTCTTACCGGCAGGACCTCGCACTGTACGGCCAGAGCCGTCACATTTGCACCGTTAATCACCCCATCGTCTGGTCGAATAACTTTACAAATTTGACCTATAGACTCAGGCTGACTTTTAACAAACACACCGTAAAAAGATCCATTCAGAAAGGACTGAGTAAATGTAAACTGCCCATTGTCAGCAATGGGTAATTGCTCGCCTGTGGCACTCTGCAATACCAAGCCTCCCCCCGCCGCTACCAAACCGGAAACGGTACCACTGACGTTATAACTTTCAGTTACACACTGGATCATAACAGTACTGACATTTGCGCCATTTATAGACCCTGCCGCCGTATCGGGTTGTATTGAACAGGTCTGATGCAGATAGGATGGCTGTGTCTGAATTGTTATGGAATACGGACTACCATCGCGCACAAACGTTGGAAATTGAAACTGGGTACTTCCTCTGCTAACAGTCAAGGCGTCTCCTTGANNTACTACCGCCAATGGAATAGAGCGTATCCACACATCGCACCGTTATATTATCAACAGGTGCACTATTGATAACCCCCGTATCGACATCATTCTCTACGGTACAAGTTTGATTAGGGGCAGAAGGTTGATTGGCAACGCCTATCTCATAGGCACTACCGTTGAGCAATCCTGGCTCGAAGACAAAGCTTTGGGTTTTACTGACATCCAGATATTTGAATTTACCGTCAGTGAGAGACTTCAAACGTAAGCGAAGACCTTCGCCGGCCAAACCGTTGACCGTACCACCAACAGGGTAGAAATCGAGACATGTCACTTGGATTTCTGTTATATCTTTTGTTTCCACTACTCCTTTGCCGTTGGCAACCTGGCACTCCTGCAATGGCAAGTCGGGTTGAGCGAATATAGTCACACCAAAATGACTTCCACTCAGCACGGCTTTTCCAAATCGAAAAGAACCGCTTTTTGCAACCTTAACTATTTCGCCGCTTTGACTGAGCAGGCTTACCGAGCCTCTCAATCCGCTCACGTTACCGCCTATAAAGTACGCATCCTGGCAGGTAATCGTTACATCGGTAACGTCAGCGGCATCCACCACGCCAATCCCGTTTGCTACGCTACACATCTGCGTCGGTAGTGTAGGTTGCGTAGTCACAGACACGCGAAAAACCGCAAGATCTGGTTTTTGAGTCTGAAAAACAAAGGCGCCATTTTTATCAATGTGAAGATCGTCGCCGGACTCCAGAGAAACAATCAGTCCCGCGCCTTTCAATCCAATAACAAAGCCGCCTACCTGGTAGGTTTTGCCCGTTGGTTGGCGAGTATCAGAGTCCTCTCCATTTCCACCACTACCGCCACCACCCTGATTACTGGTTTTGCCATCATCGCCAAAACCACAACCCGAGATTACTAATACCAGAAACCAAGGAAGCAACTTTTTGATTTTCATCGATATTCCTTTAACACAGCACACTACGCCGATCGTAGATTAACCGGCCCGCCAGGACGCACAGAATACCGTAGTCAGGTTATCAAAGACAACACTAAATCCACGTGAAATACCTGCCTACTCTCCCCGGCGCACTATGGCAATAAAGCACGCTCTACCGGTATATAGGTATACGGCATCTGCACATAGTGAAAAAATCGTCCACTACGCCGGTGACCATACTCGCTGAACAGGCGCCCGACATTGATACCCAGGCCGGCATAGACCATTCGCCGCGGTGAAACAGTCGCAACCTCTTCATAGCCTCGGGTGTAGTAGCCGAGGTGTACCTCCAAGTATCCTAATGATGAATCGCGCAAAGAGGAGAAGGCATCCAACTTGAAGGCCAGCAGGTATTTCATGCCCTCATAGTCGGTAAAGATATCCACCTGCGAAAAGGTCGGAATGTATTCGGCGCGAAAATCGATGTATTCCTGCATCCGGGGATAACGATAAAGCAGATAGGCCGCGGCAGCCCCCCAGGCATTCATGGTGAAATCCTGATAGGAAAAGCCGAATCCGCTGAAGGCATCCCCCCACTCCATAAAGGCGTGCAGACCGAATCCGGACAGGGCTCCGGCCAGGGCGGCCTGTTGCCGACTATAGCCCCAGCCTTCCGAGGCGGAGGCAATAATATGTGACAGGGCGTAAGTCGCGTAAAAATGGCCGGCCTTGTCGGCGCCGCCGTGTTTACTATCGGCGTCAAACCAGCCTTCATGGGTGAAATGGGGTTCCCAGGTACCATAGCCCCAGTATTGCGTCCCCCACAGGGCTATCGTCATAGCGCCAAGCACATCGGTCACAAACAGTTTTTCACCGCGCGTGATCTCCAACGTCTGCGTTTTGTCGGAATCGGATGCAAAAACCGGCTCTAGGGAAACCCCTACCAGCAACACAAAGAGAAAAATTCTTGTAGACACCATTGACTCTGCCTGATCACCGAATCGCATCACCGGCTCGGATTTTGCAAGTCCCGCAGCTGTTAGTGTGCTAAAATTGCCGGACTTTTTTATCCTTAATTCTTACGTATTTATAATAATGATGATACGAGTATTTGGCCTTATTACACTCTTTTTCTGTTCCATGAGCCTGTTCAAGCCAGCCGTGGCCATCGACCGCCTGGTCATCGAAGGGGGCACCAGCCGTAAATGGGTGGATATGGCACGCATAGGTTGGCAGATCGAATTCCCTAACCGCGGTCAGGGGCCTTGCGGGTGTGATTTCAGTTATGTGGAGTTCGATGTGGCCAAGTGGATGGACAAACATGACCGCATCTCCGGTGATTACCTGTGGGAAGTCGGCGTGAAACCAGTATTTCGCCTGCAACGCCTGATCGTTACCCCCTGGTTTGCGGTCAAGGGCTTTCTCGAGGGCAGCGTGGGAATTCACTATATTTCCGAAAAATCCATAGACAATACCGCCTACTACACCTCAACCCAGTATCAGTTCGGTGAACATCTGGCTTATGGTTTTGCCTTCGGCAAGAACAATGAGTTTGTCATCATGCAGCGCTTCCAGCATTTTTCCAATGGCAACACAGTTTATCCCAATCCCGGACTCAACCTGCGCATCACCCATATCTCTTACAGTTTTTGAATAAGTGCCTGCCAGGACTCATTGAGCCGGTTTAAATCCTCGGGTCGATCGATATCCGGTAGTGGATCCAGACACCTGTAGCGCCAACCCGCCTTCCGCAAGCGTTGTTCGGTTTGTTGCAGCACCCGATCCGTACTCCAGTCGATCTCCTGAAAGAGGAAATCCCCTGGGCGCGACAACCCCAGCAAGACATAGCCGCCATCCAGGGCCGGCACCAGCACGGCGTCATCACCGGCACGCAGATAGCTAATCACCTCACTGACCAAACTGGCGCTTAGCTGCGGACAATCCGTACCCACCACCACGGCCCTATCGGCTGAACCCAGCGCATGGTCAAAGGCATTGGCCATACGTTGACCCAGGTCTTGGCCGGTTTGAGTATAAAGCGGTAGCTTCCGTACCTTGCCCAACTGCTGGAAAAGGGGGTGGGTGTCATCAGGGGCGCACCAAAGCTCCACTCGGCACAGCGGTAGACTCAACGCCCAGTCGAGGGTGTGACTCAACAGCAACTCCTGAAAGCGGGCGGCCCCCGCCTCACCTAAGGCAGGAATCAGCCGGGTCTTGCACTGACCTGCCACCGGCGCCTTGGCGAAAACCATCAGTGTTGTGCGTTCCATGCGTTTCTCCGATTATTTGTATTGCCGCGCCAGCCGTGCCGGATCGGCACCGAAAAAATAGGCCAGTCGCAGACGCCACATCAATAAAACAGTGCGCCATATACCGTGATGTTGCCACCGCCGGGCCGACGTTATCACCGGAGTGGCAATGCAGGCGGGGCGACTAAGACGCTTCAGGCGCCGGCTCAATTCGACGTCCTCCATCAACGGGATATCCGCATAACCGCCCAACTGCACAAAGGTGTCACGCCGGACGAAGATCGCCTGATCGCCGGTAGCGATGGCAGTCAAGCAGGAGCGTACATTCATCAGCCGCGCTATCAGTGAAAAGATTGCCCCGCGCGCCGACAGGCGCACATTGAAACGCCCCCAGTGATGATCGCGCAGCCCCCGCTGGATATCTGCCTCGGCACTGTCCGGCAACTGGGTGTCGGCATGGACGAACCACAAGACCTCTCTACTGGCCAGCGCGGCGCCGGCATTCATCTGGCGCGCGCGTCCCGGCGCACTGTTTAGCAGGTAATCGACCAACCCTTCACACAAGGCCACCGTAGCATCACGGCTACCGCCATCGACCACAATCACTTCATGGCCCCGTTGCCGGTACGTCTGCAAGGCCTGCAAAAAGGCCACGATACCTGCTTCCTCATTGACCACAGGGACCACGATACTGATACGCGGCGTCTTCACCTACAATTAATCGGCCAGTGCACCGCCGCAACTACTGCCCTGACCGGCGGTGCAGCCGTAGCAATGGTCGGCGATGCTGACNNGCCCTTGGAGATCAGCGTGCTGCCAAAGCGCTGGATGGGCATATTGGCTAGGGTGAAGAGCTGATTGAAAACGATGCCGTGCTGCTCCGACAGAATACGCTTGTAGTCCTGCTCCAACCCCTGCTGCGCCGGCGGCAGAAACGGCCCCTGCGGGTTATAGACCAGATTCAATACCAGACCACTCCCCTCACGGCCATAGCCCAGGGCATTGAGCAGCTTGAGGCCGTCGATGCTGCGTTGATAGACGCCCTTGCCACGCTGCTGGTCCACATTGTCCGGCAGATAGCAGGGCATGGAGGCCACCACCTCCACCTGTTGCTGGGCCAGAAACTCGGCCAGCCCCTCCTGCCCCGGTTCCGACAGGATGGTCAAATTGCACCGATCCATCACCTGGATCCCCTGCGCGCGCGCCGCCTGCACCAGACGGCGAAATTCGGGATTAAGCTCCGGCGCACCGCCGGTCAGGTCC
>DKAX01000103.1 GCA_002450975.1 Proteobacteria bacterium UBA6915 | reverse complement strand
CACCGCTACCATGAAAACGCTAATTTACTGGTATTTCGTTTAAAACATTATCGATTTTAATTGCATAGCAAAATGGTTTCCCAGCGCTGCGACCATTGACTATGGCAAGACCTCCCATTCCAGCACTTTTAAGAAAGGTATTTTTGTCACCTATAAATAGATTTTGCGCAAGTTCGAACAGCTAGTTCAATGCATAGCTGTGTTATTTTCGGAAAGTCACTAAATAGTAATCAGTTTAACACTCCAATTATAAACGGGAATCACAGGAGGAGAACAATGGGAAGCAGTAACTTTAGAACACCTCTAATCTATAGTATTGGACTCGCGACCAACATTTTTTTTACCTCGGCCCACGCCGAACAATTTCCGGACAATGTTGGCGACAACCTACCCATATCCGCTGGGGATGTGATACACGGACAGTTTTCCGTCCCACTCGAGCAACTGGCAACTTTAAATGTAACCGGAGCGGAAATTCATTTTGTCTTTGATGACGATGTCGATCCGACCGTTTTCACCTCGACATCGACATCCGTGAACAACTATACCAACACGGTAAATTTTGTTCGCACCTCCACCAAAACCACGACTATAACCAATCACTATACCGATAGCGAACCGGAACAGGTTGAGGTATCCGTCGGTTCAGTGGTGGAATCCAGCACCACACAAAATGGTTACTGGCGAACACTGACAGACTCCGTCACGGAAGGCCCTTTTCCCGTACCCGTGGAAGAGTGCAATATCACCTTTGGTACCTATACAACTTGTTCCAACGTCTATGTCACCAACACCTATGATCAGGTAAATACCAAGACCGGTACACTGGAACACACGATTGCACTGGATACTGCCGCTCTAAAGAATTTTCTCACTAGCGGTATCGCCTCGTATCAAATCACTGCCGGTGACGGCGATATCATATTTACCTCGGCCGTCCTAACCCTGGATATCTACATCCCGCCACCGGCGATCACCCTGGTTCCGCATTACGCACAGCCGCTGAATGACCTGATAAATGCCTATGCCATTAATGACAAAGGCGAAGTGGCCGGTCAGGCCTCCTCGCTGGTTACGTCAGATGGTGGCAACAATGCAGCCCTGTGGCGCAACGGTGTGGTTACCGATCTTGGTCGCGGCACATGCCGTGAGACGGTCAGTATTTGCTGGGGTCGCGCCTACGGTCTTAACAACGCTTCCAAATTGGTAGGGGTATCCTTTACCGCCAACTCCTGGCCATCACTCTACAACTGGCCTTGGGGTGTCTACTACCAACATGAGACCATTTGGGATTCAGCCGAGTCTCCGCCACGACTCATCCGTACCCTTGGACATGAATATGGCTCAGCTCTCGATATCAACGAATCCGGCGTTGTTGTCGGGCACGGTCGTTCGGTCGACTGGACTCGTGTCAATGGTGACTATGTAGTTCACGGATTCATCTGGCGCAGCAATGAAGATGTCGTTGAGATTGGCAGCTATGGACAGGCCAGCAAGGCCTTGGCCATTAACAACAATAATCAGGTTACGGGCGAAATCGCCAATATCGGAAGTGCCGGCCAGGAGGCTTTCCTGTGGGATAATGGCGTTCTGACTACCCTGGGCCATTTCGGCAGCGGCCGCAGCACCGGCAACGACATCAACGATAAGGGCGAGATCGTCGGATCATCCGATGATGCCGACAATATCCGCCGGGCGTTTGTATGGCGCAACGGCGTGATGCATGAACTCGGTGGTTTCGACGGTGAAACAAACACCGAGGCCAAGGCGATCAACGAAGCCGGGTATGTGGTTGGTCACTCTGGTCGCAGGGCAGTCATCTGGGAAGAGGGTCGCATCGTTGATATCAATACACTTTTAACCGAACCTACTTATTATCCATTGGTAGATGCGGTAGATATCAATGAAAACGGTCAAATTGTTGCGGTCGACAGCTATGGCCACCCTGTTCTTGTATCACCGCCCCCGCCGGCCGATGTTACCGTATGTGCTCAAGGTTGTGATGCGACGACTATTTCACGCGCTATTTACCTGGCACCCGTTGGAGGCAAAATCCTGGTCCATCCGGGCACCTATCCAACTTCACTGGTAACGGTAGGCGACGGCAAGCAACTGGTTGCATGGCAAGGCCCGGAAAAAACCATTATCGACGGTCAAAATGGATACTGGCAACCTGTATCTGTAGTCAATGATGGTGTACTTGATGGCTTTACTATCCAGAATACCCGTGATGACTGCGTTGAACTTCGCTTAGGCGGCACGGTTAAAAACAGCCATCTGACAGGTTGTGGAAAATCTGGAGTCTATATTAACTACGGTGGCAATGCGATTGACAATGTCATTACCGGAAACCACTTCTCCGGTATATACACGTCTTATGGTGTACCGGTTATTAGGGGAAATCTCATCACCAATAATACCCACTACTATGATGGCGCCGGTATCGCATTATTTAGCCCCGGAACAGGAACCGTAGTAGACGGTAACACCATCACCAATAATACTGCCAATGGCACCAAGGGTGGTGGTGGACTGTTTATCGCTAACGGTTCACCGGTAACTATCACCAACAATGTGATTGCCAACAATACGGCCATGAGTCTGGTGGGTGGAGCCATCTACGCTGTCAACACCGGTAGTTTTGTCAGAAACAACACCATTACCGGTAACAACTCAGGGATCTATACTGCTCGCACCATGTATATAGACAATACTATCCTGTGGGGCAACGGCTCGGATGAAGTCAACGACGTCTACGCCGTTGTCAGTCACTCGATCGTACAAGGCGGTGTGGCCGACATCGATGGCAATATCGATGCCGATCCATCGTTTGTCGACGCCGCCAACGGCGATTATCACCTGCAATCCGGGTCACCAGCGATCGACACGGGTAAAGACCTGTCCGCAGACGGCGTCACCACCGATATCAGCGGGGTTGCACGACCTGTGGATGGTGACGGCCTCGGCGCAGGTAGCACGGGCGATGGCTCGGACTTCGACATGGGAGCTTACGAACACCGCTAATATATGTTTGTATACATACTGTTTTAAAATGATGAAGGGCCTGCCAGTAATTGGCAGGCCCCTTTTAAATCCGCAAGATTACCCGACATAGCAACACAAGATTTCACCTGTAGATCAATGGATTTATCCTACGCCTCAACCACCCCCCCCAAACCACAGGTAAAGTGCGTCGAATATTCCGCGACTTGATCCATCCCCAACCCAGGCGACATACCCATCAGGTCGAATCAATACAGCCTTCGGTGCAATAACCTCACCTACGTCGGGTAGTGCCCAAATGCCATCATATACAGCATGAACCAACTGAACCCGATCCGCCCATGGAGAGATATCGAAACTATCGTGCTCAGCCAGATTAAGGTACACCGGCTGAGCACGATGAAGGAAACTATAAACGCGTTTTGCACCGTCCGGGGTTTGCAGCTCGAGGTCTGGCATGCGCCGCCCGAGTAAAGGGTGCCCCTCGCCAAGATCGTAGTGAATATCAAGAGCGGTAAGCATACCGGCGATACGCCTGCGCGGCTCATCCATGCCCAACAATTCGGTCATGGTGTCACGCAGAGACTGGTGACGTTCACCACCACTGTTAAGCAGGACTTGCACCTGGGTGCTACGTAACACCTGTGCGCCAACCGGGTGACGTTCGGCCGTGTAGCTATCCAACAGGCTATCCGGTGAGACTTTATTGACCACCTGAGCCAGCTTCCAACCCAGGTTCATCGCATCCTGAACGCCGGTATTGAGACCCTGGCCACCATGCGGCGGGTGTATGTGCGCCGCATCACCGGCCAACAAAACGCGGCCTTTGCGGTAACTACTCGCCTGGCGAGTCGTATCCGTAAAACGGGAAATCCAGCGAATATTGCGCAGCCCGAAATCAGTGCCGTAGACGTCGACCAAGGCTGCGCGTAATTCGTCCATGCTCGGATCGCGCTCGCGTTTGAGCTGTCTTTCCGTCAGCACCAACCCAACCAACCCCTCATCACCAATTCGATTAAGGCCATGGGTACCGATACTGTCACGCCGCATACCAACCTCCGGCTGCTCGTCCAGCTCCACCTCTGCAACCAGCCAGCTGGTCGATGGCTCCAATCCGACGAAATCGATATCCGCCGCCTTGCGGACCAGACTGCGTCCGCCATCGCAGCCGACCAAGTACTCCGCCCGTAATGACATATTCCCTGACAGCTGAATATCGACACCGCTGGCGTCTTGCGTATAACCCATCACTTCGCGCCCACGCAGGATAGTAACGCCTAACTCCTCCACCCAACCTGCCAAAATGGGTTCGAACTTACTCTGTGGTAGCCCAAGGGTGTAGTTATGGCGGCAGGGGAAGTCGGCTATGGTCAAAGGAATCAATGAGTAAATAACAACTGGGTATACCTGCCCCGCTTCTATGAATCTTGCCGCTATACCTCGCTGATCAAGCATCTCGATGGTACGTGCGTGCAGCCCCCCGGCGCGTGCTTTATCGACATGATGGTTAGTACGTCGTTCGATGACAACGACATCGATCCCCGCCAACGCCAACTCACCCGCCAACATCAAACCGGTGGGGCCGCCTCCGGCAATTACCACACTATATTCTGTCTTGCTGACAATCAATCGCTGCTCCCACCCACTGGATATAAATATGGCGAACTATAGCCAACCCCTGTTTTCATATATCGCTATCTTATGCTGGGTTTCCTTTTTTCCGATCCGGTTTTGCAAGAAAAACCAAAGGTATTGCCAAAGGCCCTAAAATCGCCACTACCACCATCCAGAGCACGGTCATTTTCACATTTCTAAACCTAGCAATATAGAAACAAACAAACGCCCCTACTACCCAAATTATCGCAGGTACTAATGCAGCCATCTCACACCCTCCACAAAGTTATTCCCCACTTAATTACATATCTTTATAAAGTCCCTGTAAAGCGGCGTTCACGTAAAGTATTAATTTTACTGAAGCCCCCTCACCCAAAACCAGTATTTCGTGGCCATTGATTCGGTTTCTCATCTTATAGGGTATAATGGTCCGTCAATTATTCAGGTATTTGAGGAGGGTTACATTTTGGTATCGCATAAAGCTCGGGTCCACTTCACACTGGCCGGTTATCATTTCAACCCCGATGACATCACCCGCCTGATAGGCATAGAGCCCACCTCAAGTGACGCCTCCGGCGCCCGCAGTAGTTTGGACAAGCCCGTATTGAGCTCGTGGGAGCTCTCATCGGAAACCGTCACCGATAGTATCGATATCTATAAATTGTCAGACAACCTGATCAAGCAAATCGAACCGGCGAAGGAGAAGATCCTTCAGGTCATTAAAAGCCATAACCTGGCCCCTAGAATCGGGATTATACTGGTGCTGTCAAAAGACGAAGAGGATTCAATGCCGGATGTGGGATTGGGCGCCAGATCAATTCGGTTTCTGGCAGAGATTGGGGCGTTTGTGAACGTGGATTGCCGAATCTCGAGAGTTAACTAAAAAGAGAACACCAAACTCAGCCGCGCGTCCCCTTCACGGGACGCGCGGCTGTTTTGTTTAGGGCTTCTTGGGCGTGGTGTAAGGCGCTACTTTTTGTTGCGCTTCCCAAGTAGTTTCGTAGCCAACAAAAAATTTGCCAGGTACGATTTCCTTTTGACGGGTTGTCACGCGGAATGCGTGTCCATCAGGAACCTTAGGACGGCAAAACTGTTTCTTTTCACTCATTTTTATCTCCTTACGGTTTAAAAACAGGAGGAAAATTTACTGGCTCGTCAGCCCCTCCCACAAAACTGACTAATTATAGTCTCTAACGCGTGTAATGTCCCTTTTTGGGAATCACATGCCTTACCCCCCCTTGGGGATTTTCCACATCGCCCTTATAACGGGGAATGATATGGATATGGACATGAAAGATACTCTGCCCGGCCGCCGGCCCGATATTCACGCCAATATTATAACCATCGGGCTTAAACTCCTCATCAAGGAGTTTCTTTTCTTCGTTAATCAGGTCCATACAGGCGACAACCTCTTCCGAGGTCAGGTCGAAAAAACTGGCGACATGACGTTTCGGGATAACCACCGTATGCCCAGGGCTTGCCGGATAGCTATCGCGTGCACTGTATGCCAGCTCACGTTGCAACGAAACACCCCGCGGATCCGAACAAAACAGACAGGGATTGTTGGGATCGCGCTTTTTTTCCTGTTTCTCTTCAGACGACAACTCAGTCCCCTTTATTACACTGATGCTATGCGCTAACCGCCAGCGCTAGTGACTTGGTCTTGGCCATCTGCTCCTCACAGTGCTTTAAGCAAAGCGGTTGCAGTGCATGGCGAAAACACTCCATGATCACTTCAAATTCATCGGCAACTTCTTCGGCCAATCGGCTATCTTGGGTCAGCTCCGCTAGCGCATTTTGTGCCGTTGCCACATTCACCCGGCAGAGTACCGCAATATGAATAGGTAACTGCTGCTCCATGCTCACGGTCAATGCCTTGCCATAGGACTTAATCGCCTCTTTCAGGCGGTCCGGATTTTCCTCCGACTCGCCCAGGTGGTGCAACACGACGCCGCGGTTGTTATGGGTCGCTGTTAACTCGTAGGCATAATTGTCCGCATCGAGTACGGCAAGGGCATTTTTGTAAGCCACCACGGATTTCTGCAATTGACGGTTACCCTTCAGCAGCTTGCCGTAGGTATAAAATGTCACCCCCAGTTGATGCATGGCGTACATCCACTCTTGCGGTGACTCTTCCCGCTTCCAGACCAACAAGGCATTGGTATAGGCGTCGACGGCTACCTTTAGCGGCTTGCTATCATCCTGCAAACGACCCAATGCCTGGTTTGCCGTGGCCAGATTATATTGGCTTAGCGCCCAGTCTTCGGGAGTCTCTTCCTGACTGAAGACTTCCAGTGCGCTGTTAAAACACTGAATAGCCTTTTCATACAATTCAACATCACGCTGCTGCTGACCCTGGGCCGCCAGGATATTACCCAAATTATTCTGTATCTCTGCCCAGAACAAAGGCTCCTGAGCACGCAGCTCCTCGGTCAAACCAGACTCCAGCGCCTCGCATAAACCACCAAATACACTGGGTCTGAAGCGGTGCTGCTCGAAGTTTCCTCTTGTGTAGAGAAAATTGTCGGCGACAGCGATCTGGGTATCTGGTGCCGCAGCGGCCTTTGCCTCGTCACCCAGCATATCCAGCGTACTCGCTACCGCACGCTCCAGAAACCTGTTCGCGGGGTATAACAGGTAATTGGTGGATAACTTCATTGTGCGCGTTCCATGATTTCATTGAGATCAGGATCGGCGCCCACCGCGCCCCCCAGATCGACCTCCTCATCGGTGGCATCACGGATTGACAACACCTCCAGAACGAAGGTGACCTCTCTGCCACATAGCGGGTTATTACCGTCGATGGTCAGTGTTTTGTCATCCAAACGGGTAACGATAAAGTTTCTGGGCTCACCCTTTTCATTTTCCATGGTAATGGTCAAACCCACTTCACGAAACTCCTCGGGTACGTTTTCGATCAGATCGGTAAACACCAGGGATTCGTCACGCTCACCATATAAGAGCTTGGTATCTATAGGTACCTCGATGACATCGCCGACCTTTTTACCATACAGCGCCTTGGTCACATCTTCGGACATCACATCATTGACACCGTGCACATAACCAATAGGATACTCAACCGTTACGAGAGTGTCGCCAGTCTTATTGTCAACGACCTTGTAATTGAGCTGTACAAACTTTTCGTTTTCGATTGTATCTGACATTACTGCAAAAACCTTTCTAAAACTAACCTTGCCTACAAAACAAACTTTTAAAACAAACCCTAAAACAGCGTGGCACCAAAGATTTTCACCTTATCTTTTTCGTAACCCAACACTAAACGGCCCAACCACTCGCCCTTGGTTTTTGAATTGATGACCTTATACAAAACAGTCACATATTCGCCACGGCGTATCATGCCGAGATAGCTATAATCTTCTGACAGGTTTTTGGCCAAGTCGCTTCTTGCAAACTGCTTGCCCATCTCCACTTCATTGGCGCCCTGAATAAACGAGGAGGAAAAATTACGGGTAAAAGCGCCGTAGTTTCCTTCATTCGAGTATTTGACAAGGTCAGCCCACATCGGATGCGCAATCGCGATAATCTCTTCATCTGTTTTTTCAAGAATATTCATACGCTTCTCACTAACACAATTCCAAACAACCATCTATCGCAACATCAAAACACTCGCAGGATAGATAAAAAAGGGACTAACACTAGAAATGTCAGCCCCTTTTTTTACAACATAACCACTGCAAATATACCTTGGCCCGATTCTATAATTCCAGGATCAAGCCACTATTTGCCTAGTGGTGACCCTCTGCTTTCAGCTTGGCCAGGTCTTTATCCTCGATATCACCTACCAGGTGGTAGAGAGGAGCCTTTTCCATGGTGTATTCACCAGTCTTGGGATCACGACGAGAGACTGTCAATACGTGCCAGTTCTTGTCATCCAGCTTCATCTTGTCACCACGGTAGTAGTAGCCCGGCCAACGTGTTTCCTCACGGAACAGCGTGTGGTGAAATACACTTTCTGAAGTCAGGAAGCGGTGTTTCACTTCCCAGGCACGCAACAACTCGTGCACATCAGAAGCAGCGACCTTTTCCAGATCCTCGCCCAGAATACTCATCTTACGCAGACCCAGATTCAGCAGCTTGTCGTTGGTCATATAGTTCACACCAAAGCCACCGCAGTACTCATCCATCAACTTCTGCAAACGGTCAAGCGCCTGTCTGGGGTTGATGAAGTTAGGATTGACGGTACCGGCAACCACTTCATTACTGAACACGCGATAGGTTTCCATAGGCTTGTAAACCTGTTCCTTACGGCGTTGGATCTGCGCGTCAGAAACACGGATACCTTCAGCCTTGCCATCGTCGATGTACTTACA
>DKAX01000035.1 GCA_002450975.1 Proteobacteria bacterium UBA6915 | reverse complement strand
TGCACTTACAAGTTGAATTCAGGTTTGATAATTACGATAAAAAATTTCAAAAGGTTTACAAAGTCACAATAGCTGGATTTTCGAAGTTAGTTAATAATGAGGGAGGAATGTATAGTGTTTTTTGGCTGCGACGTCAGAACGAAGCTTTTATTTTACACGAACAGGAAGATAAGGGCAGGGAAGATTTAAAGTTAAACAAAGAGGTTGAAAGTCAGATTGTCAGGAAGGTTACTGTAAACGGTCAAACGCAGGAAGTAGGTATTACGAAAAAATGGCTGGTTGCCAAGGGTTTGGCTGACTCCATTATGCGGCAGGTTCTAAAGGAAATGAACACTTTGGATAAAAAGGACAAAGATTTATACGGAATTAGTGATAGTGGTGTAAAGGACATTAAATGCCCTATACAAGCCATTCATCCAATATTTTTTTACGAAAAACCGCGTTTTTTGAACATTTTTCATTTTACTGATCTTCATGTTTCGATGAGGCAAAAAATTTTGGCTAAAAGTAAAGCCAGAGTGATTGAGTATCGGGTAAATGGGAAAAACGATGACTTGGGTAAGTCACCCCATATAGGTGGGAAGGTTAGTTCTACATCTGAAAATATAATCAGTCTGTTTACGGCGGCCGGCGAGGATAAGCTGGTGGATTTAGTCTGCATTACGGGAGATTTGATTGACTATATTCGCAATATTTCTTTAGAAGATGGTGAGGGAACAGTTGATTTTACCGTGAAGCAAATTTGGGAAAAAGTTTCACTCGAAGATGGCTATAAAGATCGTTATAAAGATTTCGTGGATTATATTGCATTTTATACAATGGTTGTGGAGTTTTATAAAAAACACAAAAAGCCTGTCTTTGCAATTTCCGGAAACCATGATTGCTACCATGAGCCCTACGGTTCTTCCCCCAGACTTGACATAAAAATAGCTCAAAAATTGACGAATGAGGGTATACCGGCTGATCATAATTTAACGCTTTACGAGGCAATGGTTGCTTTCGGTCCAAGCTATGGAAAGCTTTATACGGAATTTCTTGATTCTAATTTTGACAACAAGCGGTTTAGGTGGATGTATTCAGTGCTTACTTCATTGTCAGATTTCGCACTAAAGTTACCAAAACAGTCATTGATAGGTCTGGAATGGGGTGATGAAGAGGATTTGATGTGGGATGCACCTTGGTCGGCCCATGGTATCGGGCACCTTCCACGCTCAAAAGCGAGCATTACTGATGAGCAATTGTCAATCATCAATAAAGCAATAAAGTGGGAAAGAAAAAATATTTTAATGACTCATTTTACGTTTGTGAGTTACAAGGATTCTATTCCGTTGCTGCCGGAAAGTACTATGGGGAAAATCGAAGGGAAAATTGACACGAATTATGGTTTTTTATCTTCAAATCATACGTCTGATTATGATTTGGGTACATTTAAGAACAATCGAAAAACGCTATACGAAGAGCTAATTTATAAAAACAAATCCTTACAGGTAATACTCACTGGCCATTCCCATCGACGAGGTTTGTACACAATTGTGGATTTGGAAGAAAACACATTTAGTGCCAACAAAATAAAGACTAATTTTGTTGATTTTGATGGCTATTCAAGAATAAAAGGAACAAAAGAATCTAAATCTCTAATAATTGTATCTGACAGTGGTGGTCCATTGCCTAGGCATAATAAGTATGGCGAGTTTAAAGGGTGGGGAAGTGATAGGGCATCCGGAACTCGCATTGTCTTTGATCAGGACAGTGGTGATGTAGAAGCCATTGATGCTGTGAAAGTAGGAGCGAAGCCAAGGTTGGTGGTTGCTCTAGACTACACTGATTTGTTTGGTAAATATACTGTAACAGAAATTGGGTATCACACAGTAGAAAAGAAAAAGAAGGATGTTGAAGTTTTTCCAGCTGCAGAGTCTTCGTTGCTTTCAGAAAGAGAAATAAAAAAGGGAAATGCGAAAGTAGGTTTTCCGTTTGAAGTATTTACGGAGGAAAACAAAGACTATGCGCTTGAAAAAAGTTTTCTTAAATTAGCGGATAACCTGTTTCTTTATAGGGTGGCAGACAAGGGTAATATCAGTGAAAGGTATACACTAAAGAATAGCAATGGAGTTTGGAGTATAAGCGATAAAGATTTTGGTATTTTCGAAAAACATCTCAATAAGAATTCAAAAACAGAAAGTTGGTTTTTTTCTGTAAGTTATAATGTCGTTGGAGATGCAAAAAACAAACGGTCTATGGAGATGGCGGAATATATTAAGGATAGATACGACATAAGTGATGCGTGGTGTTTCGAGTGTAAAATAAGAAATGTAGTAACGTCCGGATCAAAAAAATTTGAATTATCTAGAGATAAAAAAATGGCGATGAAAATTAAGTATAACTTAAGAGAGACTTATGTTATATATGATTAGAAAAATAGGGTATGTTTCTTTAACGGCAGTCTGTCTTTTTATTGCTACGGGATTTGGGTTTATGAATAAGTCAAACTTAACATCAAAAGAGCTAGAAATTCTGCTTGATAAAGCGTCGTTCAATAAATTGTACGGAGAGAAAGGGTGGGGGCTTAAAAGTAGACAAATCGAGAATGAGGATTTATCAGGTATAGAGTTGCGAGGAGGAGTATTTGAGGATGTGGATTTTCTCGCAGTAAAATTCATTGGTGTTAAGTTTTACAATGTGACTTTTCGGCGAGTGAAGTTTACCGAAGGGATTATCAAATCGTCGAGTATGGATGGTGTGAAATTTGAAAAGTGTGAATTTTCAATAGCGAAAATAGAAGATGTGAATTGTACTAATTGTGTTTTTGTCGATACTGTTTTCGATGAGGTGGAGGCAAAAAATGTTTTGTTTGATAGTGTCAAATTTTTAAGGATAGAGGATAGGGATAGTTCTTATCTAAATATGAGCTATGTAAATTCGGAGTTTGTGGAGTCCGGAATTCACAGCGGTTTTATTCTCGGGAAGATGCATAATGTAAAGTTTGTGGATTCCAAATTAACCGATACAGGATTTGGAGGGGTTGATATAAAGAATGTGCTGGTCAAAGGCGGTGAGTTCCATACTGGATTTACAGGGAGCGATGGAGGGGTTGATGGTTTGGTGTTTGAAGAGGTCGATATAAATGTTGTTTCTTTTGCTGACAATGTAAAAGGGAGAGAAATTAGATTTCGCTCGTTAAAGAGGTTGGGTGATTTGGATATCATTAGTAAAGCGAATATAGACGGTATGATTATAGAGGATAGTAAAACAATTACTGGGCCGGCAGTGTTAGACGCAACATTAAAGAATTTTACTATAAAAAATAGTACAGCCAACTATTTTATTATAACCAACGATGCACGGTTAGAGGGCGGAATAGTATTTGAAAATACTAAAATTAATGCGATGAGGATAGAAAATAGCAAGGTGGCTGGGCTGGAGATCAAGGGCGGTGTTATATCAGATTTTTTGATTGTGAAAAATAGTGAGTTTAAGCAGATGAGGTTGGTTGATGTCGAAATAGAAAAGGGTACGGAGATTGATGTTAAAAGCAATAAATATATAGAGTCAGATATATTTCCGGATCATTAGAGGTGGTGTGGTTGAGAAGATAATATCGTGAAGATAGATAGTATTCACGAACAATAGTTGTAGGCGATAGAGGATTATTTGGGGCGTTTTTGTAAGGGGTGAAAGGTAGGGGGGATGATTTCTGGCGCGCAAAAAAGGATTATGGGTAGCGTTAGTGTTTGTGTAATAGTGTTCTGTATGGAATCTTTTGGCAACGAAAATATGGACAAAATGCTTGAGTTGTCTGTTTTGAATGCTGAGAAAATAGTTTCCTTGGTTGATGCGTTGGTGGAAAAAGGAGATTGTGAGGCGCTCGCACAAATACAGACTTATTTAAGTTACCACAGTCGAGTTTTGGAGAAGGAATCTGCAGAAAGGTTCAGCAGGGATACGAAGGAGTTGGTAGTCAACGGTAAACATCTTTGCGTAAAGTCTCTGTTAGGGTTAGGAATTGACCCGGAGGGCGGTCTTCTGTGGTCTGCCATTCAGTATGGCGATATGGAAATGGTCAAGATCGTGATCGAGGGTGGCGCTAAGTTCGATGGGGGACAAGGTGACGGCGAACGCATAGATCGCTATGGTCAAAGGTTGCATGATCCACGAAAAGGATGGATTATTTATCCTTTGTTTCTATTGGAATCAACTGGGTTCAGTTTGGCCTACCTACATAAGGGAATCACAGCGGTCCCTTATTCAATTACAGCTGTTTTGGCGTTTGATCGAGGCGATCCTCGAATTCTAGAGTATCTGTTGAGCGATATTTCCGCATTCAATTTCAGAAAGATGAAACTGGTTCAGAATTCCATTTGGCAATATCCTGGTTCGATTAAATCTCCCGAGGTTGTCGATATTTTAATTAGGCACGGGTATACAATCGATGGGGATGATCAGCCTAAATGGTGGGACAATGAATCGGGTGGTGGAACGTCCAGTGTTTTGGCGGAGGCCATCCTAAATGAAAATCAGGAGTTGATCGATTATTTACTGGATCAAAAGAAGGTGGGTTTGCTCTGGTATTGGAAAACAGAAATTTGGGCTGCCTTTGAAAAGAAAAATCCAGGGCTTTTGCGTCGATTGCTTGTACATCAGAAAAGTCGCAATAAGGGTTGGTTTGAGGTAAACAAAAAGGGGCTGGACTCTCGAGGGGGAGGCGGCGGTGGTAACGTCAAATCATTGATGTTCGAGATAATGAATGCACCGGATACCGTAGTAAATTCTCCCGTCAGTTTGCAATTTATAGATATCCTGCTGGAGTATGGCGTGGATATATATAAAACGGGCTATGATGAATTCGGACATGAGGGTACACCACTCTCTCAGGCTCTTAGTGCGGGCGGTAAGGTCATCGAGCTGTTTTTAAAGCACGGATTAGACCCCAATGCGAAGCTGGACGGAGTATCTATATTTTATCTGGCGCTGGACTCTGGAGATTTCGACACTGCGGAAGCGTTGTTGGCCGCTGGCGTAGATCTTGACAAGGTAGACCCCAAGGGTTTATCCGCGCTCGTCGAATGTGCAAGCCATGTAGCGAAATCAAGTGG
This sequence comes from Proteobacteria bacterium UBA6915, assembly GCA_002450975.1. GTDB lineage: Bacteria > Pseudomonadota > Gammaproteobacteria > UBA6915 > UBA6915 > UBA6915. The sequence goes on along the minus strand of DKAX01000035.1, from coordinate 12,822 downwards.
GGCAGGGCTTCGGGTTTTAAAGAGATTGCTGGAAGCTGGCAAAGATCCCAATGTGGTTACAAAGGACCTGGATAGGCCGCTGCGCAGTATTGTTAGGGAAGTGGTGAGAAGTTCGTCTTGCGAATATTTTCCAGAGCAAGGCATTCAGGCCATAGAGCTTTTGTGCCGGGCGGGAGCGGATCCTAATTTTAAAGTGTATGCCGAGGAACCCTCTTTGGTCGCTCTCGCCATAGAATATGACCGCGCGGAATATGTCAACGTGCTAAAACAATGCGGTGCCCAGTCAGAAGATGTTTCGGATTTGATGTTTGCTGTGGATTCGGATGACCCAGATAGGGTGCGTGCCCAATTGAAACAGAAAGGAGACAAGGAAGATATTAATCAATACCTATTGCATGCGGTAGACAAAAACAAATTAAGGTCACTACGGGAGTTGCTGCAGGCGGGGGCCGACCCAAACTATCGAATTGAAAGTAGTGAGTACGAAATAATTATTAATCGCGCGAAATCTCTTGAGGGAATTGAAATTTTATTAGCATCTGGGGCAGATCCCAATGCAAGCGTGCGCGGTTCGGAAGAAAAAATACTGGATACGTTGTATGAGGATATTGAAAAATTTCAGTTACTGTTGCGCTCTGGGGCGGATCCTCGACGATGTTATCGATTTGATGAGATCACGCGAGTGGCCTTTCAGGTGGCAAAGGGGTATGGTCGGGATCAAGCGGAGAAAGATTGGGGTCTTGTTAAAGACTATCTTCATGCAGCGCACATCAATATTGAAAATCAGAGTGACATTAATCTCATAAAGGATGCATTGACTTCAAATGGTGATCAGGCGTATTACGATACAGTCTATGGATGGTTTGATGTCTATCTGAAAACCGGCGACATGGGTATACGAGATTTTTTACATAGATTTTCATCATCCCGTGATTTTTTTGCAAGCATGAGGGATGTGCCGAATATAGATAGGGCATTAAAAGAAAACAATTATCCGCTATTTCGGGCGATATTATCTGTGCATTCAGAACCGGGCGTCTTTAAGATCAAGAATATTGAAAATGAAAGGATGTATAGGAGAATTGGCGGTGATGCTTACACACTTGCGTTGAATTTGGATGAGCGATTCTTGAAAGATTTGTTATCTTACAAAGTTCAATTAGATGAACAAGACGTAACGAATATAGTGCGTGGATTGTTGAAAAAGGGGGATAACACGTTGGCAAAAGATTTCGCTAAACAATATCACGTAAATCTAAAATAAGAATATCGTTGATTAATCAAAGGCCTACCAAAAATATTATGGAAAGTTGTCAGTTAGGCAACAGCCATATAAACGATAAAAAAGAGCTAATCTGAATCGTGACATCAATATCCTATAAAGCAATTGTCCTTCATAAATAATCTGTCTGTAATATTACCCATTGTTTTGTAAAATAAAGTATTTTTATTTGAATAATAAGAGGTACACTATTCCTAGAGTTACTTCACCCAGTCAGAGAAGTTGCAAATAATTTATAGGAATCGGGTTTATGTCCGGTTGGTATGAAAAATTCAACGATTTTCTGAGTCTGTTAAAGGTCGTCGGTCCCTTGATTGGATTGGGCGGTACGGGCTCGACGATTCTGTTGGGTGGGGACCGTGTATTCGAGGGGTTTGCGGCTCATCACGGGCTGGCAGGCATGGACGTCAGCAAGTTCGACAGCGATATCATCCAGCGTTGGGGCCTGGATATCATGAATAGCCCGGTGGTGGATTTGAGCGGTTCTCCGGTGGCAGCGGCGATCTGTTTCGTGGTGTTTGTCGTCGGCGCCTACCTGGCCCTGCATCATCTCTTTTCTCGTAAAAAGCGCAAGGAAGAACGCATCAGTTTCTATCAAAGGCATCATTGCAGGATTACCTTGCTGATCTACATGGTGTTACTGGTTACTATTATGGTGCCGAGTAACAAGGCGGTGTTTTTCTTTGCACTGATCGGATTTGTGTTGTTTTTTAGCGCACATCTCTATTTTCACAGTGGTGTGATCAAACAGGGAGAGCCCGAGGAGCGTGTGGTCTATGTGATTCCTCTGGCGCTGATGACGCTGGTATTGATGTTTCTGCCCTCACTTTATGGCAATAACTATTTCAATCCACAGGTGTGGCATCCAGACATAGAAAAAGATAGCGGTACTGTGTGGACCAATAGCCCGAGCGGGGTGGTGGAGGTGTTTTTCGCCGATCCCTTGTCGGCGACCCAGTATACTGTTGGCCGTTTGGTCCACAATCAGGGTGATGGTAAATGGTATCTGAGTCTAAGCGCACAGGAGCGCGGGCAGCAGGAGGAGTTTGACGCACTTTTTGGTGGAGATCAGGTTCGCCCCTATCAAGCGGTTCCGATGACTACATTGTTAAATATGCAGGTCCGTAGCCGACTGCGTGGCGCACAAGATATTGATGCCAGTGCAGAGCAGGCTCGTATCAGCGGACAAATCCGTGATCAGGAACAGAGGGATGTCGAGAATGGTTATCCGAATTTGTGGTGATTTATCTGTTTTAGTTCGCGTACTCGTAGCATTGGCTGGTCTGACGGCGGTGGTTTCGCATACGACGTTTGCCATGGAGCAGCCACCCGCCATACATCCAGGTGATCGAGTGCTGGAGGTGTTTCGGATCGGTGACAATGTGGATGACGCCATGCGCCGCTTCCAGCAAAGCTTTACGCAAAAAAAATCCCAGCCCGTGTTTCAGAGCCGAAATGGTGAAGGCAGTGTTGTCACTGGTGCCGGGGTCAAGCTGATCTATGACGGGCAAAAACGCATAACACAGATTATCGTAACCAATCCTGGCTTGTTCACGGATCGTTATATCCACGTACAGTCCTATCAGGATGAGGTCCTTTATGCCTATGGCAGGGACTATCGCACGGTGGCTTTGAAAGAGGGGTACTATATTGGTTATCCCGAAATGGGCATCGGTTTTGATATCGATGCCACCAATCAACGTGTGCGCTCCATTGTTATCTTCGCGGCCACATCTTACCGATAAGAATCACAATCGGTTCTATTTTGATTTTGCCAGCAACCGATCCAAAGTGTTGGCAAAACTCTGCCGGTCGCGTTGACTGAAGGCGGCAGGTCCGCCGGTCATTTCGCCGCTACCACGTAGCTCATCCATGAAATTCCGCATCGACAGCCGTTGGCCGATGTTTTCCTTGGTGTAGAGCTCCCCACGCGGGTTGATGGCGTGCGCCTCTTTTTTGATAACGGCGGCGGCCAGGGGGATGTCGGCAGTGATGACCACATCGCCTGCCTGTACTTGTTCCACTATGGCGTTGTCGGCGACGTCGAATCCTGCCGGTACCTGTACCGATTTGATCAGCGGCGAGGGTGGCGTGGAGAGCAATCGATTGGCCACGAGGGTGACGGGCACCTGCACGCGCAACGCGGCACGAAATAATATCTCTTTGATGACCTTGGGGCAGGCATCGGCATCGACCCAGATATGCATGGTGTTCTCTTAATGTGTGTGATCGTGATGGATGTTATAACAGCCACCCATCTTACTCGATACTCTCTGTCGTGTAACGCCAGGCACGTAACGCCTTTGACCAATGGTCTGCACTCAGACCTGCCTTGGTCAAAAGGTGGCGTAGAAAATCTTCCGGCTTCGGCAGCGACTCCCAGACACTGGGTAGAAACGTAGCTCGGTGGTGGTTATCGGCCAGGATGAGGCCGTCGACGCCGGGACGGAGTTGGTTTAACAAATCCTGTCGGTCTTGGAAAGTCATCGCCTGCGCCGGATGCAGGATGGAGATGTGCAGGTGTAGCAGTCCAGCCTCACTCCTATTCACTGGCCTGAAACGGGGGTCCTGAAAGGCCGCGGCGAAGGCATTTTCCGTGACATCCACGATCAATGGTCGCACAGCCTCCAGCATACCGATACAGCCGCGCAGTTCGCCATTCAGTGTAAGGGTTACGAAACAGGCTCCTTGTTCGCGCAAGGTTTGCGGAAAGTCTTCCGGCTCGACCGTTGGTGGTTCGCCATGTTCCAGTCCGTAGTCGATCGAGTAACGCGCCTGATCCAGCAGCTGTTGTCGGTAGGCGGCGAAGTCCTGGCTCATCAATCCAGAACCCAGGCGCCATAGCCGACCACCTGGTCGCGGGGACCGGCAGTGTCACCGGAGTTGCGCAGATCGACGGTATGCACATGCAGGTCACGGCGGGCCGCCAGCGTCAACAGGCCATTGACCCCGTTGCGGCCGCAGGCACTCTCGAAGTCGATGGCATCGGGATCACAGGCCTCGATGGCTTTACAGGTCAGGCTGTCCATGCGCTTGGCGGTGTCATAGTCATGGTAGTGGCTGAGGTCGGAGCTGATAACCACCAGGGTTTGCGGATCAACCCACAGACGCTCCAGTACCGTGGCCACCTGCTCGGCATTGGCTTCGCCAATGACCAGTGGGATCAGACTAAACTCGTCCAGGCAGGTCTGGAGAAAGGGCAACTGAACCTCCAGGCTATGTTCCCACTGATGGGCCTCGTCGATACCGTGAATATAGGGCAGGTCGGTGATCTTTTTAATGGCTTCATGGTCGATGGGGATTTCACCCAATGGGGTGGCGAAAAAGTCGGCGTGACTGTAGGCCAGGCCAAAAAAGGGAATACGGTGCGAGGGGCCCAGCAGGATCACCCGGTTGATGCGCTTTCGCAACGGGGCCAAAAGGGCGAAGACACTGGCGGCCACAGGACCGGAATAGACGTAGCCGGCATGGGGTACGATGATGGCCTTGGGGGTGAGTTTCTCCGAGGGATTCGCCTCACTGAGCAGGCGCTTGATCTGGGCGCGCAGGGCCGTGGGATCCTTGGGATAGAAACTGCCGGCAACGGCCGGCTGACGTATCGTGCTCATGGTGACACCCTTGAGAACTGAATCGATACCAGAAAGCTTAGCAGGCCTTGTCGGGCTGTTGAATAGGGAGACAGGAATTACGGTGTTTTCGGGAGCGTGCATGGTTTATAGTTAGCGGCTTGGGTTTTATGCCGGAAACACCCGGGTTCCAGTCCTCTGCCGTGCAGCGGGCGAACAGATTGAATATGAAACAGTTGTTGGAATCCGGCTCCAATCAGTCGAGAAAGGTTCTCTATGTCTCACCCCCCCGTTCGAATAGGTATCGTCACTGTCTCAGACCGCGCCAGCCGGGGCGAATATGAGGACCTGGGTGGCCCGGCCATCCGTGAGGAGTTGACCCGTATTCTGACCACCCCCTGGGAGGCGGTGACGCGTATGATGCCCGATGAGCAACCCTTGGTGGAGGGGGCTCTGAAGGATTTGTGTGACCAGGAGGGGTGTTGCCTGGTGGTGACTACCGGTGGGACTGGCCCGGCGCCGCGCGATATTACCCCGGAGGCCACCGAGGCGGTATGTGACAAGATCCTGGATGGCTTTGGGGAACAGATGCGCGCCGTCTCCCTGAAGTTTGTCCCGACAGCCATCCTCTCGCGGCAGATCGCCGGTATCCGCGGCCGTTCGCTGATAATCAATCTGCCCGGCAAGCCCTCGGCCATTGCCGACTGCCTGCAGGCGGTCTTTCCCGCCGTACCCTATTGCATCGATCTGATCGAGGGGCCCTATCTGGAGACCGACGAAGCCGTGCTAAAGGCCTTTCGTCCCAAACACGCCGCCAAGAAACCGTCCTGATGTCTGATTTGTATACACGTGCTCTGGCTTGTATCGAGGCGCGTGAAATCGAAGAGAAGATCCTGCTGAGCCGACAGACCGCCGAGGCCTGGCGTGCAGGGCAACTGGTGCTCGAGGAGTATAAAGCACCGGTCAGTCTGAGTCAGGCCGGTCTGCCCCAACGCCTGAAGCTGGTGGCACCGCGCGATTTACCGCGACGTAGTATGGCCAGTCGCGAACGTCACGCCGCCTTGATCCACGCCATTGGCCACATCGAGTTCAATGCCATCAATCTGGCCTGGGATGCGGTCTACCGCTTTCGCGGTCTGCCGTCGGAATACTATACGGATTGGATAGCGGTGGCTGAGGAGGAGGTCTATCACTTCGAGCTGATCCGGGCACACCTCAATACCCTCGGTTACGATTACGGCGATTTTCCCGGTCACGATGGCCTGTGGCGTGCCGCCTGTGAAACCGAATATGATGTCCTGGCGCGCATGGCCATTATTCCACGGGTTATGGAGGCGCGTGGTCTGGACGTCACGCCGGGTATCATGCAGCGCCTGCGTGAGCAGGGTGACCCGCAAGGAGTGGCGGTGCTGGAGGTGATACTGCGCGATGAGATTGGCCACGTGGCGCGCGGCAGTCGCTGGTTCGATGCCCTGTGCCGGCAACGGGGTGTTGACCCCTGGCAGACCTTTCAAGACTTGATCCGGCGTCATGGATTGGGCAGGATACGGGGTCCATTTCACGTAGACGCGCGCTTAAGCGCCGGTTTTACCGAACAAGAGTTACAACACCTGGAGCAGATGCAGTGGGGAGAAATTAATGAATAAGGTCATGGGCGTATCCATCATCGCGGCAGTGCTGTTGTCCGGTTGTGCCGGTCAGGGCAAGAAAGAGGACAATCGGGTCACCGGAGATATCCTGTTCTTCGCCGAACGCCAGCCCGACGAACAGGAAAACAGTGGCGTCATGATGTTTGTCAACGACGACTATCTCTACAGTGAACTACAGGCATCGCCTGGTGATTACATCCTGTTTGATCGCAAGAAGAAGACTATCTATAACGTCGTGTCGGCAGACAAGACCATTATGGTGATCGAGTCTGCACCGATTCCGGACAAGTCCCCTATTGATATCCAGTTCAAGGCGGAAGAGCAGCCCAGCCAGGGTATACCCAAATATGACGGCAAACAGGCGGTGCACTACAAGCTCAGCGCCAACGGCAAGGTTTGCTACAACGTGGTGGCCATCGAAGGTTTGTTGGAGCCAGTGCGTCAGGCCATGACGGAGTTTCGCTTGGTGTTGGCCGGCGAGCATGGCAAGACCGTTGGCAGTATGCCCAAAGATACCCTTGATGCCTGCGACCTGGCGATCAATATCTTTAACGCCGATCAGATTCTCAGTTACGGGTTCCCCATGCGTGAATGGGGCAGCAATGGCTATCAACGCTTTCTGTCACAGGTGGTGCCCGGCGGTAAGATCAATCCAGAGAATCTGACCCTGCCCGAGGATTACAAGCGTTACAGTGTCGGGGAGTAGGTGTTAGATGTAAGGGGCGTCAGTTACCCTGCGGAAATGGCCCGAACAGGTAACTGACCTTGCTGGGCGCGATGCCTTTTACACGGATGTAATAGGAAGGCGGATTGTTTTGCCAGCTGATGTCGATCCGACAGTGTTCATCGGGATGCAAGGTATCGATCGACACTTTTGCCCCCTGATCACTATCGGTGTCACAATCGTCCTCGGCGGGGGACGATTGGCGCTTTACCTGAAGCTCATCGGGAATCTGGCAACGCAGCAATGCAGGGTAGCGTGACTCGATCTGATCGATGGTCGGGATTGGCGACGCGATTGTTGGGCTGATCATCAACAGAGACAAGATTCCCGCCAGGCTACAGGCACACATTTGCGCAGGCATCGTTTTCTCCTCGCCTAGGTTTTCAGGGGGCGGCCTTCCAGGCGCAGGCCGTCATCATCGCAGACCAAGACACTGCCCTGATCGTACCAGTCACCGAGGACGACGCGCTGGGCAGGTTTATCGTGTACGGTCAAATCATGGATGGCCGGCCGATGGGTGTGGCCGTGGATCAGTCGGGTGACCAGACGTGACTCCATCACCTTGACTACCTCTGCTTCGTTGACATCCATAATCTCCGGCCGCTTTTGCTTGTTCTGGGCCGTACTCTCCTGACGCAACTCTCTCGCCAGGGCTATGCGCTGATCCACCGACAAGGCCAGCACCTGTTCAATCCACTTCGGGTTGCGCACCATCAAGCGGAATTTCTGATACTCCACATCATCGGTACAGAGACTGTCGCCATGCATGAGCAGGGTGGGGGTGCCGTAGAGATTGACCACTTGGGGTTCGGCGATCAGGTGACAGCCGGTCATGAGTTCGAACTGGTGACCCAGCAGGAAATCCCGGTTACCGGGCATGACATAGACCTCGACACCATGATCGGTGAGATGGCGAAGCCCCTGCAGGACCTCCAGATTATCATGGCCGGGGGCATCATCGCCCAGCCAGGCCTCGAACAGATCACCTAATATATAGAGTACGCTGGCGTCACGGGCCTCGCCCGCCAGAAAATCGAGAAACAGCCGGGTAATGGCCGGGCGTTCGGCGCACAGATGTAAGTCAGAGATGAATAATGTGGTCATGAGTAAATACCCCCGCCGGGGCGGGGGCGTGTACCATTACGGATTGACGATAGTGACCTTTTCGATGGTCACGGTATCGCGTGGGACGTCCTGACGGAAGGGGCCGGCAGCACCGGTCGGAACCGCTTTGATCTTATCCACGATATCCATACCCTCGACAACTTTGCCAAACACGGCGTAACCCCAGCCGCGTTGGGTCGGGGCGCTATAGTTAAGGAACTCGTTGTCCACCACATTGATGAAAAACTGCGCGGTAGCGGAATGGGGGTCCGGAGTACGCGCCATGGCGATGGTGCCGCGCTGATTCTTCAGGCCGTTGTTGGCCTCGTTCTCGACCGGGCGATTGGTGGGTTTCTGTTGGAAATCTTTGGTGAAGCCGCCGCCCTGAATCATGAAACCGTTGATCACGCGGTGGAAGATGGTGCCGCTATAAAAGCCGCTCTTGGCATAGTTGAGGAAATTCTCTACGGTCTTGGGGGCCATTTTGCGGTCCAGTTCCAGCAGGATCATGCCCATATTGGTCTCGATACGGACCTGGGGTTTGTCAGAGGCGTGGAGCGGCGCGCTGACCAGCAGTGACAGGCTGAAGACGATACCAATCAGGCTGATGAGTTTGCGGTAATTCATTGTTGTTTTCCTTACGCTTATCAGAAGGTGTTTATCATATCGGCTTACCCGGGCCAGGGAAAGTCATTGTCATCGGGGAAAATCTTTGAGACAGCAATGGTTTTCCGCTAGTATGCCCACCCATGACAGCACTGACTAAAACACGATTCGCCCCCAGTCCCACAGGCTTTATTCACCTGGGCAATGTCCGCACCGCCTTGTTCAGCTGGCTCTATGCCCGGCGTCAACACGGTCACTTTTTACTGCGTATCGAGGACACTGACGGTGAGCGCAGCGAGGCGCGCTTTACCGAGGCCTTGCAGCGCGACCTGCGCTGGCTGGGTCTGGAGTGGCAGGAGGGGCCGGGCGCCGATGCCGGTAATGGTCCCTATGCCCAGTCCGAACGGGCGGATATCTATGCCCGTTATTACCGCGAACTGGAAGAGAAGGGTTTGGCCTATCCCTGTTTTTGCAGCGAACAGCAGCTCAAGTTATCACGCAAGGCCCAGCTCAATTCCGGTCGCCCGCCACGCTACGCCGGCACCTGCGCCCGTCTAAGTCCGGCCGAGGTGGAGGCCAAACTGGCGCAAGGATTGAAACCCACCCTGCGTTTTCGGGTGAACGACGGCCGCAGCATTGAGTTTGATGATCTGGTGCGTGGTCCACAACGTTTTAAAAGCGATGATATCGGCGACTTTATCATCCGCCGCGCCGACGGTACCGCTGCATTTTTCTTTTGTAACGCCATCGATGACGCCTTGATGGGGGTTACCCACGTCCTGCGCGGCGAAGACCATATCACCAATACCCCGCGTCAGATCCTGATTCTGGAGGCGGTTGGTCAACGCCTGCCGCACTATGGTCACCTGCCCATGATCCTGGGTGAGGATGGCGGCCCTCTCTCAAAACGATTGGGCGGCCTGGGTGTGCAGGAGTTGCGCGAGCAGGGTTATCTGCCGCTGGCGGTGAATAATTATCTGGCACGTCTGGGGCATAACTACGCCAGCAATGAATTCATGAGCATGGACCAGTTGGCTGAGGGGTTCGACTTCGCCCAGGTCGGGCGTGCGCCGGCGCGTCATGACAGTCATCAGTTGGTCTATTGGCAAAAGGCTGTCTTGACCGTGTGCGACGATGAGGCCTTGTGGCAGTGGATGGGTGAACCGGTGCACCAGCTGGTGGGGGCGGATTACCGCCAGGCATTTATCGCTCTGGTACGCGCCAACGTGGTATTCCCCGGGGAGGCCATGCAGTGGGCACGTATCGCCTTCAGTGCGCAGGGCGATGGCATCAGCGAACAGGCGCAGGCGGTTCTTGCTGAAACCGACGGTAGTTTTTTCCAGGCCTTGCTCGATGCCTTGCAGCAACACCAGACCGACTACAAGGCGGTGGTGGAGGCGGTCAAGCAGGCCACTGGCGCCAAGGGCAAGGGATTGTTTCAGCCCCTGCGCAGTGCCCTGACCGGTCGCCTGGATGGCCCGGAGCTGGCGGCCCTGTTGCCCTTACTGGGGACGGAAAGGGCGCAACAACGGGTGCGCGCCTGTTTCAAATGACCAGCCACAATGCACAAACACGACGACAACGGAATGAAGTAAAAGGATAACAACATGCTGACCATACATAACAATCTGAGCAAAAAGAAACAGGCCTTTAAGCCCATCGATCCAAAAAACGTACGCATCTATGTATGCGGCATGACTGTCTATGATTTGTGTCATCTGGGCCATGCGCGCGTGCTGGTGGTGTTCGACGTGGTCAATCGCTACCTTCGTCAGGTCTTCGGTGCCGGGCATGTCACCTATGTGCGCAACATCACCGATATCGATGACAAGATCATCAAACGCGCCAATGAAAACGGCGAACACATCGATCAGCTGACCCATCGCTATATTGATGAGATGAACAAGGACGCCGATGCCCTGGGTGTCATCCGCCCCGATGAAGAGCCGCGCGCCACCACCCATATGACGCAGATCATCGATATGATCAGCGCCCTGATTGAACGTGGTCACGCCTATGCCGCCAACAACGGTGATGTCTACTACGACGTCAGTACCTTTAAAAAGTACGGCCAGCTCTCTGGCAAACAACTGGAAGACCTGCGCGCCGGTGAACGTGTGGCGGTGGATGAGGCCAAGGATGATCCTCTGGATTTTGTTCTTTGGAAGGCGGCCAAGCCCAATGAGCCTTTTTGGGAATCGCCGTGGGGAAATGGTCGTCCCGGCTGGCACATCGAGTGTTCCGCCATGTCCACCCACTGCTTGGGTAACCACTTTGATATCCACGGTGGAGGACTGGATTTGCAGTTTCCCCATCATGAAAATGAGATCGCCCAGGCGGAAGGGGCCTCGGGTGAAAAATTTGTCAACGTCTGGATGCACAACGGCTTCGTGCGTATCGATGAAGAGAAGATGTCCAAGTCCCTGGGCAACTTTTTCACCATCCGCGAGGTGTTGGAGAAATACGATCCCGAGGTAGTGCGCTATTTCATACTCACCAGCCACTACCGCAGTCCGTTGAACTATTCCGACAAACACCTGGACAACGCCAAAGGTGCTTTGACCACCTTGTACACCGCCCTGCGCGGCATCGACGCGGCCAACAACGTCCCCTGCGGTGAGCATTGTGCGCGTTTCATCAAAGCCATGGATGACGACTTCAATACCGCCGAGGCCCTGGCCGTGTTGTTCGACATGGCGCGCGAAATCAATCGCATTAAAGAGAGTGATGTGCGGCAGGCGGCACAACTGGCCGGCGAGATGAAGCAATTGGGATTTCTGTTAGGCCTGTTGCAACGCGATGCCGATGAGTTTCTCAAAGGCGGCAGTATCGCAGCCAGCGGTGGTTTGAGCGATCTGGCCATCGATGCCTTGATCACTCAGCGCCTGGATGCGCGCAAAAATAAAAACTGGGCGGAGTCTGATCGTATTCGTGATGAGTTGAAGTCCAAAGGGATTATCCTCGAAGATGGCCCGCAGGGGACGAGTTGGAGAAGGGGATAGCTGCGTACTAAGCGCAACTAATGTGTAGATAAAAATAAAAGGCCGGATCATAACCGGCCTTTTATTTTTAACACAGAAAATTGAAATAGTGTTTTTTATGTTTACGTGATTACCGGCTCATCCCCCGAGTCACCACGTAGCTCGTCATGCCAGCCGGTGTCGACACCAAACTCCAGGGTGTGGATGCGGAAACCTTCGGGGAAGGCCTTTTCCAAACGGCGTTTGAATTCGGCGAATACCGCCTCTTTATGGGTTTGGATATCGTGGTCGCGCTTGGTGTCGACCTTACCGAGATCTAACTCCATCTTGACCTCAATCTCCGGTGCCAGTTGCAGCATTACCATAGTCTGTCTCCTCTCGACCGGTGTACCGATCGCGTTGTTTGTCCAGTTAGCCGATGCCTCTTTTGATTATAGGTTACACAATCAAGGGTACGATCAATAGGGCAACGATGTTCATGATCTTGATCAGCGGGTTGACCGCAGGGCCGGCGGTGTCCTTGTAGGGNNCCCAGGATATAACCCACCACCACCGGTACCAGCACCGGCAACAGTGAGGGCAGAATCATCTCTTTAATGGCCGAACGGGTGAGCATATCCACGGCCCGTGAGTAGTCAGGTTTCTGTTTACCGGACATGATACCGGGCATCTCCTTGAACTGACGACGCACCTCGATCACTACGGCACTGGCGGAGCGGCCCACCGCCTCCATGGCCAGGGCGCCAAACACATAGGGCACCATGCCGCCGATGAACAGACCGATGATTACACGATAATCGGACAGGTCGAAGTTCAACACGGCACTGCTGTGGGCATGTAGCTCGCGGGTGTAGTCGGAGAACAGGACCAGTGCCGCCAGTCCGGCGGAACCGATGGCGTAGCCCTTGGT
>DKAX01000127.1 GCA_002450975.1 Proteobacteria bacterium UBA6915 | reverse complement strand
GCCGGTGGCCGGACCGGTGCCGCCGCCCAGCATGGTGGTGATGCCCGACATCAAGGCCTCATCGATCTGTTGCGGACAGATAAAGTGGATGTGTGCATCGATACCGCCGGCGGTGATGATCTGTCCCTCGCCGGCGATCGCCTCGGTGCCGGGTCCGATGACGATGTCCACAGCCGATTGCACATCGGGATTACCTGCCTTGCCGATGGCGACGATGTAACCGTTTTTGATGCCGATATCGGCCTTGACGATGCCCCAGTGATCGAGGATCAAGGCATTGGTAATCACGACATCCACCACGTCGGCGCTATTGCGTTGACTCTGGCCCATGCCGTCGCGTATCACCTTACCGCCGCCGAACTTCACTTCGTCGCCGTAGGTTGTGTGATCGTGCTCCACCTCGATAACCAATTCGGTGTCGCCCAGGCGGACGCGATCGCCGGTGGTCGGTCCGTACATTTGTGCATAGGCGTGTCTGCTGATCGTTGTCATTTTTTGTTCCTTATAACTTGCCCATGATCTTGCCGTTAAAGCCGTACACCTCGCGTGCACCGCCGTACGCGACCAGTTCCACATCGCGTTGTTGGCCGGGCTCGAAACGCACCGCGGTGCCGGCGGGGATGTTCAAACGCATGCCGTGCGCGGCGGCGCGATCGAACTGCAACGCGCTATTGGTTTCATAGAAGTGATAGTGCGAACCGACCTGTATCGGTCGATCACCGCTGTTGGCCACGGTCAGTGTCACGCGCTTACCGTGGGTGTTGAGTTGATGGTCGCCGTCATCGATCAGTAATTCACCGGGTATCATGTCGCACCTCACACGATGGGATTGTGCACGGTCACCAGCTTGGTGCCGTCGGGAAAGGTCGCCTCCACCTGTACCTCGTGAATCATCTCGGCGATGCCTTCCATGACATCGTCCTGCGTCAACAAGGTGGTGCCATAGCTCATCAACTCCGCGACGCTGCGCCCGTCGCGCGCACCCTCCAGGATCGCCGCCGAGATCAAGGCGATTGCCTCGGGGTAGTTGAGCTTGAGGCCCCTGGCCTTGCGCCGCTCGGCCAAGAGCGCGGCGGTAAACAGTAGCAGCTTGTCTTTTTCACGCGGGGTGAGTTCCATGTTTGTCTCCTGGTTTGTTTTTTATGTGCGCCAGACACGGGGTTCATGCGCGGCTTTATTTAATAGTGCCGGTCGCAGTACACGCCATACACGCGTGAATAGCTCCCTTGCTTGGTCGGCGCGGGTACCCAAATAGCGACAGATCAATAGTTCGTCGATGAGCGTGGCGCTGCATAGCTGTTGCGTTTCATTGCTGAGTTGTTCGCGCACTGCCTGTAGCTGCGCGCGCGTACACGGTGTGGCAACGAGTGTGGCGGTGACGTTGTGTCCCGCCAAACCCCACGCAGCGTTACGCGTCGCATCCTCACCTTGCAATAAGGTGTTTTCGCGATACAGCAATTCGTTGTTGCGCAGCACCTGCAGACGTTGCCGGCAACGCCCGTGTTGAAAGTGATCGCCGCCGGCTGGGCGTCCCAGACAGGTGATCTCCCAGGCGATGGTGCGTGCATCGTCGTGTAATGCTATGTGTGTGGTGAGATCGACATCGGCGCCACCAAAGATAATGTTCTCCTGCGGTAACCACTCCAGCGCAGCGCCGGTTGACACATTGAAATGTTGTGTAATTGTGCTGCGGTTGCCGTAACCGTGATAGACCTTGCCTGAGGCCGGTGTGGTCAACAATGCATGGGCGTTGTCGTCGACGCCGACATCCAGTTGTAGTTGATCGCCACCGGCGACACCACCGGGTGGATGGATGAGATAGACCTGACATACGTCATCGTGCTCGTAAAACGGTTTCAACACCAACAGCGGGCCGTGGTGACGGCGTGAATGCAACACCGTGCGCTGTGGCGTGTGTGCAAAACGTAACGCCAGTTCGGCGTGCCAGGAGGGGATGTGTGGATTAGCGCTGTTCACTACAGCGTCTCCAGCAACAGGTGAATGCCGGTAAGCAACGCACCGGCGGCGAGCAGGTAACGCAGTTTTCGCTCCCACGCATGGTGGCGCTGTTGCACATAACGAAACAGCGCACTGCATGCGCCGCCGAACAACAACATGGCGCATACTACACCGAGACTGAATATCATAAGATAAGCCAGCACCGCACCCAGTGAGTGCATGCTGGCCAGGGGCAATAGCGCCAGCAGAGGCGCGGATCCGGCCAGGCCGTGCAACACGCCCATAGTGACGGCACCGCGCTGGGTATTGTGTTTAGCGGCGTGATAGGTGTTGTTACTGCGCGCAGTGCGCCATACCAGCAACGTGGACAGTACGAATAATAACAATGCCACCATTATCTCGGCACCACGACTCAGTTGTTGCGGCATGGCCATACCCAAACCGTAAACAACAACACCGATCATCAATAGTGTCCCGCCATGTCCCAGCGCCCAGTGGCGCGCAAAGCGGGCGGTGGTATCGAAGCGACCGCGCGCGCCGGCCATGCCGGTGATCGCCATCACGTGATCGGCATCCAGCGCATGCCATAGGCCGAGCACGAAGGCCAGGCCGATGACGCTGACATTTAAGTATTCCATGCCCATCATCTACACCGTGAGGTAGCGCTGAATGATGTCATCGCTCAACGCATCCATATTACCGCCGGCCACCACACGGCCGCGATCCATGACGTGAAATGCCTGACCCAGCCGGCGCACGATGGGTAACTTCTGCTCCACCAGCAATACGGTGAGTTGGCGGCTGCGGTTGAGTTCCTGCAGAATATCGCCGATCTCACGTACCACGTTGGGTTGTATGCCTTCGGTCGGTTCGTCGAGTATGAGTATGGAGGGTTCGATCACCAGGGCACGTCCGATCGCCAACTGCTGTTGTTGACCACCGGAGAGGTCACCGCCGCGACGTTTGTGCATCTGCTTTAACACCGGAAACAACTCGAAGATGTGTTCGGGTATCTCTTTCACACCATCCTTGCGCGCCTTCAGGCCTATGCGCAGGTTCTCCTCCACGGTAAGCAAAGGAAAGATCTCGCGCCCTTGTGGCACATAACCGATGCCTAAAGGTGCACGTTTGTATGCCGCCTGTTTTTCGATCGGTTCACCGCGCCAGACAATGTGTCCGGACTGCGTTGGCAACAGCCCCATGATGCTTTTTAGTAACGTGGTCTTGCCTACGCCGTTGCGCCCCATGAGGCAGGTGCAGATGCCGGGCTGAATAGTGAGCGACACATCCCACAAGGTGTGGCTTTGGCCGTAATATTGATTTAGAGATTCTATGCTTAACATCTGCGTGCCTGTTTGTTGTTATTCACCGAGATAGACCTCCACCACGCGCTGGTTATTGGTGACCTCGTCCATGCTGCCCTCGGCCAGCACGTGGCCCTCGTGTAAAACGGTCACCTTGCGTGCAATAGAGCGTACAAAATCCATGTCGTGCTCCACCACCACCACCGATTGCTTGCCGGCCAGGTGTTGTAGCAGTTCGGCGGTCTGTTCCATCTCCTGATGGGTCATGCCCGCCACCGGTTCGTCGATCAATAACAGACGCGGGCGTTGCATTAGCAACATGCCGATCTCCAGCCACTGTTTTTGTCCATGCGATAGCAGGCCGGCACTGACGTTGCTTTGCTCCAGCAGGCCCACGAGTTTCAACGTTTCTTCGATGGCATCGTTCTGTTCACCACTGAGGCGCGCGCGTAGGCTATGCCATACACGCTTGTCGGCGTGCATGGCCAACTCCAGATTTTCAAACACGCTGTGATAGGGAAACACTGTCGGTTTTTGAAACTTGCGGCCGATACCGGCGCTGGCGATCTCGTGTTCCTCCATGCGTGTCAGGTCCATGGTCTGTCCAAAGTAGACGCTGCCGCTGTCCGGGCGCGTCTTACCGGTGATCACATCCATCATGGTGGTCTTACCGGCACCGTTGGGACCGATGATGCAACGCAGTTCTCCGTCATCGATATAGAGGGTAAGATCATTTATTGCCTTGAAGCCATCAAAACTAACGTTGACGGATTCCATGTATAGGATAATGCCGTGGCCGACATTGACCGTGTTGTCTTCGGACAGCCCAGGCACCAGTCTGTTGCTGATCTTGCCAAGCCCTTGTTGCAATGTGTTACCGATGGTATTGACCAAACCCATGACTATGCCCCCTCTTCCTGTTTCTGGTGCAGACCGGCGCGCAGACGTCTGCGCAAATGGCCAAACAGGCCGACCAGGCCCTTGGGCATGAGCACGGTAACGACAATAAATAGCGTGCCCAGAGCGAACAACCACACTTCGGGCAGGGCACCGGTGAAATAGGTCTTGGCGTAATTGACGGTAAAGGCACCCAGCACCGCACCGTAGAGTGTGGCGCGTCCACCCAGCGCCACCCATACCACCAGTTCGATGGAGTTAAGTGGCGAGAACTCGCCGGGATTGATGATGCCCACCTGCGGCACATACAAGGCCCCGGCGATACCGGCCAGGATGGCGGAGAAAGTGAAGATCCACAATTTATAGTGTGCAGTTTGATAACCGACGAAGCGAGTGCGTTGTTCGGCGTCGCGTATGGCTACAACCACGCGCCCCATCTTGGAGGTGATGATGTAGCGCGCGGCGATATAGGCCATTGCTAGAGCCAGTGCTGACGCCAGAAACAGTGTTACACGTACACTGTCGCTTTGCAGATCGAAACCCAGGATGTCTTTGAAGTCGGTCAGACCGTTGTTACCGCCAAAACCCAATTCGTTGCGGAAGAAGGCGAGCATCAAGGCGAAGGTCAACGCCTGCGTGATGATGGATAAATAGACGCCGGTAACGCGCGAGCGAAACGCCAGCCAACCAAACACATAGGCGAGCAGTGCCGGTACCGCGATCACCATCAACAAGGCGAACCAGAAGTGGTCAAAGCCAAACCAGTACCACGGCAGTTCATGCCAGTTTAGGAACACCATGAAGTCGGGCAGTTCGGCATTGCCGTAGACGCCGCGATCGCCTATCTGACGCATCAAATACATGCCCATGGCATAACCGCCCAGTGCGAAAAAGGCACCGTGACCCAGACTCAGGATACCGCAATAGCCCCATACCAAATCGAGTGCCAGGGCCAGCAGCGCATAGCTGAGATACTTACCCAGTAGCGTCACCGTGTAGGTACCCATGTGCAGTGCGGAATCCTGCGGCAACAACAGATTACTGATGGGAACGATCAAGGCCATGACCGCCAATAGCGTTAACAGGATCTGTCCACCGCGATCGTGTTCTATCAGGCGTAACAACAGAGGACGATGCTGCATGGATTAACCCTCCGCCGCACGACCCTTTTGCGGGAACAATCCCCTGGGTCGCTTTTGAATGAACAGGATGATAAACACCAGTACCAGTATTTTGGCCAGAACCGCGCCGGAGAAGGGTTCCAGTATTTTGTTGACCACACCTAACGACATCGCTGCCACCAGTGTGCCCCATAGATTGCCTACGCCGCCGAACACCACCACCATAAACGAATCGATAATGTAGGACTGACCGAGATTGGGACCGACGTTGGTCAACTGACTGAGCGCCACGCCGGCCACACCGGCGATACCCGAACCCAAACCAAAGGTGAGAGCGTCCACGCGTTCGGTGCGTATACCCATGGCGCGCGCCATTTGTCGATTCTGAGCCACCGCGCGTACCTGTAATCCCAACGCGGTGCGCTTGAGTATCGCCAGCAATGCCAGGAATACCAGGATACTGAAGATGATGATGTAGAAACGGTTATAGGTGAGTGATAGCGCACCGTTGACATCAAACGAACCGCTCATCCAGGACGGTGTCTCCACCTGACGATTGAGCGGTGTGAAGATGGTGCGTACCGCCTGTTGCAAAATCAGACTCACACCGAAGGTTGCGAGCAGAGTCTCCAAGGGGCGACCATAGAGAAAACGGATCACACCGCGCTCGATGGCAATGCCCACCAGGCCGGAAACAATAAATGCCGCCGGTATCGCCACCAACAGGGAAAGGCCGATGTGGTTGGGCATCAGTTGCTGCACCACATAGGTGGTGTAGGCGCCCAGCATGATCAATTCGCCATGGGCCATGTTGATCACGCCCATGACACCAAAGGTGATGGCCAGGCCGATGGCCGCCAACAAGAGAACCGAACCCAGGCTGATACCGAAGTAAAAGGTCTCCAGCAATTCGTTCAGTGCCAGCTTACGTTTGATGCTGGCCAACGCGGTCTGCACCGCTTTATACAGGTTTTTGTCTTCCGCCAGGTTCTCTTTTTGAAAAACGCTATCCAGTGCTGCGCGCGCAGCGGGTTCCAGTGATTGCCCGAGTATCTCCACGGCGTGTAGGCGCTCGAAATTGTCACTGTCGTTGATACGGATCAGGGCCAGCGCCAGCGCCAGTTTTTCCTTGATCAGTGCATCGCTCTCTTTACCCAGGGCCTTTTGCAGTTGCGGCGCCATTTCCGGGCTGCTGCGTTCGATCAGTTGCTGGACTGCCGACAGGCGTTGCGCGCGTTCACGGCTGAACAATTGGAATCTGGCCATGGCGTCGCGTATCTTCACGCGCAGTTGGTTATTCAGAATGATCTTCTTCATTACGTCGCTGTCCGCATTACCGATTGCGACACCGGTCAGCGGATCATGCAGGCTATAACCTGCATCTTTCTCTTTGATGACAAAGACTTGTTTGTCGTCTTTGCGTAGATAGAGGACGCCGTCCTGTAGCGCCTGCAATAGTCCAGCCACTCGTTCATCGTCGCTGGCGATCAGGGCGTCCACCGCTTCGCCCTTGGTCGTGAAACTGCTGTTAGCCAGTTGGACGATGTGTTGTCGCAACTGTGCCTCTTCTGTTTCCTCTGCCCGTGCTTGCATGCTGCAAAGCATGATCAGCCAGAACAGCGCCGCTATTATCGTTATGGATTTCATGGTCAGGCCAGCTATGGGTTCAAGTGCCTCTCCCCGCCAACGAGGAGAGGTGGTCTTGTACAATCAGCAATTCCGGATTAGAAATTCTGGTTTAGAAATTCTGGCCGGAGCATTTTTTGGTCTTGGGGTTATAGTTGCCGCAATTGATCGGCGGCTGCCAGCTGGCAACGATATCCTTGCTGCCGGGCAGAAAGTCGGACCAGGCATCGCCGGCGACCAGGCCGTCGGTCTGCCAGACCACGGCAAATTGACCGTCTTCCTGAATCTCTCCGATCAATACCGGCTTGGTGATGTGGTGGTTTTCCAACATCTCAGCGCTACCGCCGGTCAGGTTGGGTACCTTGACACCGACGATGGCCTTGACCACGTCGTCGGTCTTGGTGCTCTTGGCCTTTTCCACTGCCTTCACCCACATATTGAAGCCGATGTAGTGGGCCTCCATNNCCGGAGAGTTCCTCTTCACCCACGGAGAAGGCGACAACCGGGATGTTTTCCGCCGAGATGCCCTGGTTACCCAACTCTTTATAAAAGGGCACATTGGCATCGCCGTTGATAGTGGAGACTACCGCAGTCTTCTTGCCGGCGGAGCCGAACTTCTTGATGTCGGAGACAATGCTCTGCCAGTCGGAGTGACCGAAAGGGGTGTAGTTGATCATGATATCCTTGTCGCTGACACCTTTACCCTTGAGATAGGCCTCGAGGATCTTGTTGGTGGTGCGCGGATAGACATAGTCGGTACCGGCCAACACCCAGCGCTTGACGCCGACGTCATTCATCAAATAGTCAACGGCGGGGATAGCCTGCTGATTGGGTGCGGCGCCGGTATAGAATACATTGCGCGATGACTCTTCACCCTCGTACTGCACCGGATAGAACAGCAAGCCATTCAACTCTTCCACCACCGGCAGCACCGACTTACGCGATACGGAGGTCCAGCAGCCAAATATGGCCGCTACTTTTTCCTTCTCGATCAGTTCGCGGGTCTTTTCCGCGAACAGCGGCCAGTTCGAGGCAGGATCGACAACGACGGGCTCGAGCTTTTTTCCCAGCAATCCGCCCTTTTTGTTTTGTTCTTCGATCAGCATCAACATGGTGTCCTTCAGCGTGGTCTCGCTGATTGCCATGGTGCCGGACAACGAGTGGAGAATACCGACCTTGATGGTGTCGGCGGCCTGGGCGCCAAGCGACCAGGTGATCATTGCACCTGCAATGACCGCTTTCAGTGGTGACAGGTTCATGCGTTTGCTCCTTAGCAAGGTTTTTTTAGACATCGACCTTGGCTGTCAGCATGAGCCGTGCCACGGGCTATTAATTGTTTTATAACAGCGACTTACGGTATTTTTAGACGCCTGCTGCATGTTGGTGCGGCACCATCGTGGTGCGCCTTCGGGTGGGCGTGTAACGTTCTAGGGCATAACGAGGCGTGCGTTATTAGGTAATCGTTTACGTATACGTTTTTACCGCGGGTGGTAAAGGATAGCTGCTAGGGTAACAGCTCGATACGCGCACTACCTTCACGTTTATCGATGCTTACTGCCATCTCGCAGTACTCATTGATAGTGTCGATGGGAGTTGGATCATCCGCACAGCTGCAACCGGCGATGATGCCGTGAAAAAAAACGCCCACCTTAACCTGGATGACACCTGCACTAGCCTCGCTGCTCAGCAGGGTAATACTTTGTGAGCCTTCGACGGCATAGCTGCTCTGTGTTAAAGCCTGTTGCAGGGGCAGTTGGTCGAGGCTGAGTTGCCGGATTTCACTTTCCAGTATGGATTTAAACTGGTCAGTACCCCAGGCCTTGAGTGACTTAGTCAATATGATCATGACTTTTTGCCTTTTGCGTTTTTCATGGAGCCTTGATGGCCCTGCCAAAGTCCTTTGAAAAACTGACGGGCATTGGTGCCCAGTGTTCGATTGTCGTAGCCCCCTTCCTGGACGATGAGTGTTGGGATTCCGAGAGCGCCAATGACCTCTCCATTACGAAAGAAGTCATCGCTGCGCAGTGGCCAGGTGCCGGTGGGGTCGTTTTTGGCGGTGTCCAGTCCCAGGCTGAGCACCAGGTGCTGGGGTGCAAATTTTTTTATTTGCGTCAGGGCTTTGCGCAGTGTCTTGGAATAGACCTCCGCAGTAATGGTCTCAGGTAACGGATAGTTGAGGTTAAATCCCATGCCATTACCTTCGCCCAGTTCATCAGCGAAACCGCTGAAAAAGGGATAAGCGAAGTTGGGATTGCCGTGTATGGAGAGTGTCATGACATCGCTGCGTTCATAAAAGATCTCCTGGGTACCATTGCCATGATGAAAGTCGATATCCAGGACGGCGACCGTACCATAGCCGCTGAGATACTCGGCGGCTATGGCGGCGGAGTTGAAATAACAGAAACCACCGGCGGCGCGTTTTTCAGCGTGGTGTCCGGGTGGGCGGACCAGGGCGTAGGCAAAGTGACTGCCACCGATAACATGGCCGGCTGCGGTTATGGCGCAATTGACCGCCCCGCGTGCCGCCAGAAAGGCGTTGTGATTGATGGGCGTGAAGGTGTCGCTGCAAAAATAGCCGGCGCGCATTTCCATCTCTTTTGGGGGGCGGGCGATATTGCGCAGGGGAAAAACCACCGGATAGACCGATTTCCCCTCGGGCATCTTGGCGCAGGCTCTACGCAGATAGTCGACGTAATCCTTGTCGTGGACACGGGTGATATAGCGTTCCGAAACCGACCGTGCTTTCTCGACATGAAACAGGCCTGTTGACATTATCTGGCCCAGGATGGTTTTCAGGCGTACCGGCGCCTCCACATAACCACGGTCCCTTACGTGATGGATATCATGGCCGTCGTTGATTATCAGCGGAATAGGTGGTAGCGCGGGTTTTTCCGAACGGGCGGTTGCCTTCTTTTTCTTACGCTCCGGATAACGCGGCGCCCTCAATATTGCCGGATTATCCTGATACGTGGCCAGAACGCGCTGAATATATTCCTCACTGCACTCGCCGCTGTATTTGCGTTCCAGTACCGCGCGCGCAATGATGTGTATGCGTTCACGGCTTATAGGGGCTGGTTTGCCCAGGTTGTCATAGAGCAGGAACAACAGAATATTGTCATCCTTGTCGACCGGCTGGAAAAAGGCACTGTTGACTATAGGGCGCGCGTCATAGCGCTCATAAAAGCGGGTGCGGGCGATATTCTGTTTGAGTAGCTCCGGCCAGGGACACAGGTGCGCTTCATCGGGTATGACCTCGTAAAACAGCCCGTTTACCCCCAGGATCTGGGCCTCCTTGCGCACCTCTTCGTAGAGCATGCCGCCAATGCCACCGCCGGTCTGGCCCGGCGCTGCTGACAGGTACTCCAGATAACAAAAATCAAGATCCGTAACGTGCAGCATCAGGGCGAAGCCCTTGACCTTGCGTTGAAAATCCTCGGCAACGAATAGCACCGAACGGAAACGATAGCTGAGCGGGTCGCGCAGCTGGCCAGGTAGCTTTTGTATATCCGCCTCGCTAGCCAGCGGGAACTGTTTGCGTAGAATCTTTTTAACCTGCTCGATGGTGTCGAGATTGCTATCCGAGGTGTCGTCGTAAATTTTTATAATGCGCAACATTTTTCCATTCCAAATTTATATGAGCGACATTACCGGTGATTTATGTGCTTGAGTTTATTGCTGGGCACAACGTACCTGTTTCCGTAGTCTTCTTGTCAGTAGAGGGTAAATTGTTACTAATAAAGTAACAGTTTTCACTAAACTTCGCATGAAGTGCCGTCGATATATTTTCAAGGAAGGGCCAATTCGGGAAGGGATGTCGCGATGATACTTAGAAACAAATGGTTTCTATTTTTTTCAACAGTTATTTTCCTCTTTTTTAGTCAGTTATTAGCCTGCACCTCTCAGGATCATAAGCCAATACGCATCGCATCCAATGTCTGGCCAGGATATGAAATGATCTTTATGGCCAGGGAAAAAGGCTATTTCTCTGCGCAACAGGTGCGTTTGGTGGAGGTTCCATCGGCGACGGTCTGTATCCAGGCCCTGGCAGCTGGCAATGTTGAGGGTGCCATGCTTACCCTGGATGAGGTGTTAACCGCAAAGGCAGCCGGGCTGGATCTGGTGGTGGTGGCCGTGCTGGACGTCTCATTGGGCGCCGATGTGTTGTTGGTGAAGCCGGAGATCAAAAACCTGTCCCAACTTAAGGGAAAACGTATCGGGGTAGAACAAAGTGCCGTAGGTGCTGTTATGTTGGATGCGGCATTGACGGAGGCCAGGCTCAGCGTCCAGGACGTCGAAGTGGTTTTTCTCACGGTCAATCAGCATGAACAGGCTTATCGCGAAAACAAGGTTGACGCCCTGGTGAGCTTTGAACCGGTTCGAGCCAAGCTGTTGTCTGCGGGTGCTGTCCAGCTGTACGACAGTTCGCAAATCCCCGGGCGTATCGTCGATGTCTTGGCTGTACTACCCAAGGTCATCGAAAATAATCCTTCCGTATTGCGCAACTTTGTCCAGGCGCATTTCAAGGCCAGGGAATTTTTTCTGGCGTCACCGCAGGAGGCCTCTGTCATATTGGCCAAACGGCTGCAATTACCCCCGGAAGATGTTCCCTCCAGCTACCAGGGGTTGGAATTGACGGATCTACAGAGAAACAAAACTTTGTTAGGCGGTAGCGCACCCTATTTGCAGTCCTCCGCCAGTGAGTTGATGCGCATCATGATTGCAGCGCAGCTTTTACCTCGCAGCCTGGATCTGGCTACCCTGGTGTCGGATAAATTTCTTTAAGATGTCATGAAACGTTCTCTGCCATTAGCAGTTTGGTTATCGTTGACGATTATAGTATTTGCCGGTCTGACTACTATATTTTCCCTGACACGTGGATATGCGCAGCGCTATCAGGAAGTGATAGCCAATGCCAGCGTTGATTTGCAGCGGGAAACGGCACGCCTGGTCCGTTTGGCAGAGAGGGCGTTAACTTTAGAGCCACAGTTATTGTTCGATGATATCACCCAGCAGGGTACCGATTTGCGCGTTGCACTGGCGGCAGCTGTCGGTGCCAATGAACGCATTCTTTTTGCAACTGATTTTAGACTCCAGGGTAAGTCTCTCGCCAGTGCACCGCTATTTTACGATGCATTGCAATACCAAAAGGCCATGAGCAACAATATGGACAATGTGCTGTTGCAAGGTGACCTGCTTATTTCCTACATGAGTTTTGCGTTACCACCCAGTCCCGGGGAATTGCGTAGTCTTCACCGTGGTCTGATCGTTATAG
Source organism: Proteobacteria bacterium UBA6915 (assembly GCA_002450975.1). Classification (GTDB taxonomy): domain Bacteria; phylum Pseudomonadota; class Gammaproteobacteria; order UBA6915; family UBA6915; genus UBA6915. The sequence goes on along the minus strand of DKAX01000127.1, from coordinate 9,107 downwards.
CCTACGACCTGTCTCAGGATGTATCCAAGGTTCTGACCGGCTTTTTTAGTGATCGAATGCCCGATATGCTCGTTGCATTCTTGGTGGCGATGTTAGCACTATGGTTGTTGGGACGTAATGTCGTTGCGCCAATCAGGGAGCTTGAGGCGGCTACTCGTGGAATCGCCAGCGGTCATTTTGTACAGATTTCAAACATTCGCGGATCCACCGAGATTCATAATCTCACGGACTCCTTTAACCAGATGGTGGCTATTCTCAAGCAACAGATAGCCAGTATTAACGAACAGGTTATTCATACAGAGCGAATCATAAACAATGTCATTGACGGCATAATTACTGTTGACGTCAATGGCATGGTGCGATCGTTCAACAAATCCGCTCAGCAGATATTCGGCTACGCCGCCGAGGAGGTTATAGACCGAAATATTAAAATGTTGATTCCTTCTCGTTTTCGTGCGGCGCATGAATTTTCTCAACACCAATTTAAGCAGGCAACCAGGAGTAAGGTCCTGGGCAAGGGAAGAGAGATTCCTGGTTTGCGCAAATCCGGTGAAATAATTACCCTTGATGTCGGTATTTCTGAAATTGAACGTAATAACGAAAAGATTTTTATTGCCATCATTCGTGACGTGTCTGAGAAAACCAAGGTCGAAAAGATGAAGAGGGAGTTTGTCTCTACCGTCAGTCATGAGCTGCGCACGCCATTGACCGCTATTCACGGTTCCATCTCCCTGGTTGAATCCGGTGCGTTGAAGGACGCGCCAGCCAAGGTTCAGGAACTTCTCGCCAATGCCAAACGCAATAGTTCAAGACTATTGGAGCTTATCAATGATCTGCTGGATATGGACAAGATTGCCGAAGGCAAATTGATCATTCAACGCGAATTGTGCCGCGTCGGAGAGTTGATCGATGGCGCCGTGGAAGATAATCAAAACTATGCAAAACAATATAATGTCACTTTGCGAATAACCGGTGATGAGCAGGAACAGTGGATCGAAGTGGATCGCTTGCGTTTTTCCCAGGTGTTATCCAATTTTTTATCAAACGCCTGTAAGTTCTCGTACGCAGGGGGGGTGGTTGACATCGGATATTCATTAAAGGCGCCGGACTCTGTGCGTATCTTTGTCAAAGACTATGGTGAGGGAATCCCTGATGAGTTCAAACCGCTGATCTTTGGCAAGTTCCGGCAGGCAGATTCATCGGATACCCGGCGCAAGGGCGGAACCGGTTTGGGCTTGGCAATCAGCAAGGCCTTGGTGAGTGCGATGGATGGGGACATAGGTTTTGAGTCAATCCAGTCCAAAGGATCGCTATTTTACGTTGATCTGAGGCGAGTAGCGGTATCGCCGCTTAAAGAGGCTGGTGACCATCAATTTTAAAGATTCAGATGTAATACGCGGGAAATGTCGGGTAACTAATAATGAGTTACATTTCATCCGCAAGCGTCGTTACTTTAATTAAAAATATAATAATCAGCAGGATAGAGAAGAATTGTACGAAAAAGTGTGAGCTAATATCCCAGTAAACCGGTACAAATAGGCACAATTTTTATCGATTTGTTCACATTCTGTATCGGGCATGGTTCAAAGAAATTTCCCCTGGACGTTAAAAGTTGTAACACGGATACATCAAATCATGGATGAATTTCTGGAGTCGCTAAAAGTGGGGTGTGCCATGTTTAAGAAAATTATCTCTGCCATGTTCGTTGCTTTGTTACTGATTGGTTCTGCTTCTGCAGGTAGCTATACCAAATTGGATCAACAGAATATTGAAATGGATGGCAATTTCGGTCCTACCGATTGCTAAAAGACTGTAGATAGTCGATCAAGGGAGGCGTAGCCTCCCTTTTTTTTATATTTACGCCAACGGCTCCTGTGCAGCTTTTCTGGGAATGTAGTCCTCGTAGACGAATACAGGAATATCTAAATCGGACAGCTGTTCTTCTATGACCTGCCTGACCTCCGGCCAGCCCAACCCACCCACGCCCGTGGCGACGCGGGGAATGGCCAATGAAGGAATCTTTTCTTTCCCGATCAGTTTGCGTAAGGCCTTGAGGCCGTGCCGAATATGGCGTATGTCCGCCTTGCCTGGACGTTGACCATGGCCATAACCGCCATCCTGGCTGATCAGGTGAGCAATGCGTTTGCCGTTGGGGGTATCCCATAACCAAATCGAGCCCGGTTCCGGGTGTTTCTGGTGGCACCAGTGGTGAAAGGCGCGATGCATATCGGGGAAAAGGCTGTGCAGGGACAAGGCCAGCCCCTGATTCATGGGGTCGTTGGCGGCGACGCCATGCAAGATGACTTGAGCCTTGGTCAGGAGAATGTCGCCCGCTACATAGTGGATCATGGTTGCTCCCCGTGTCAGTGTCTCAGCCGAATGTAAATCTTGGATTGCGGGAATGAGTACAGCAATTAGCTTACCACAGGTGGCTAATGGGAGTCCGGAGATGAATTGAAACTATGGATCTGGATCATTGGAAACGTTTTCCTCAAATATAAGTTTGAGGTGCTAACTTTCTACATCCGTGGCAAAGTCATCATTGGCTTTGATTAATCCGACCCTGAGATCGTCCGCTTGGTAAATCATGCGTTGATTGAGCAGGACCGCGCCGTCGGCGATGGCCATCGGCAAGGGTTTGCTGAACAGGCGTTTTATGTGTAACTGATACTCGATATTGCCCGCATCGGGGTAGATTTGTCCGCTGAAGCGGACCTTGCCTACGCCCAGCGCCCTGCCCCGTCCAGGCAGGCCCGACCAGCCGAGAAACACACCCAAGAGCTGCCATAGGGCATCCAGTCCCAGGCAACCGGGCATAACCGGGTCCCCCTGGAAATGACAGGAAAAAAACCAATGATCCGGCAATATACTCAGGCTGGCCTGTAGTTGCCCTTTGTTAAAGCGCCCGCCATTGCCGGTAATATGATTTATCTCATCAATCATCAGCATTTGCGCTGAAGGCAACTGCGCATTACCTTGCCCAAAAAAACCACCCTCTGATATCGCCAGAACTTCCTGCTTGGAAAACCGCATGCACACCTCCGTAAATGCAAAGCATACAGTTTCTCAAATCGCGCTAATCAACGATTGGAAAAATCGGACATAAAGCGCTTAAGGTACTGCCCCGGGCTTAGTAAAAGATGCTTTCTAAAAACATTAACCATATGGGCCTGATCATAAAAACCCAGGTCCAGAGCAATATCCAGATGATTTTCCCGACGATCCAGCAGGCGGCTGCACGCATGTTGCAAACGCATTAATTGCGCAAAGGCTTTCACGTTCAGGCCGGTATGCTGTAGAAAGCGTCGATTAAGATGACGCACACTCCAGCCTGTTTTGGTCAGCTCGGAAATATTAAGATCGCCCGCACACCGATATATGACAGACAGAGCCTGATCCAACGGCGATACCGCGCATGGCTTGTAGTGGCGTAATAGCCAGCGTTCGCACACTTGGGCACGCGCCAAAAAACTGTCCTGCTCATAGACTTGGGGCTGTAATGCAGCAGCATCGCGACAGGGAAGATACTCCATACCCACCAGCTGATTACTGATATCCGAGAGGTCAAGCTTGAAAAAATGACGCAGAGCACCTGCATAAAACCAAATTCCAAAATACTGCCCGGGCTGCAGCAAGGGTATATCCCGGCAACGTGACTGGGCACCACCCAGCAGACAGCCCTCACTTGAGAAATAGATGGCCTGGGTGCCATCAGGCAAAACCGGATAAAGTGTAGGCACTGCCGCCGTGACTTGCAAATAGCACTGCACAACGCTTTTCATAGGAGCGGCGGGGACCGCAGTTTCCAGTTCCAGGCCAAATTGTCTCAGCCCCGGAGGCGTTAAGGTGGACCGAAAGGAGCGGGGAAGACGGTTCATGCGATCAAACATGAATGCGCCACGTTAAGTTGCCAGAGACCTGGCGCTGTTTCACACCAGACGCGGGTAAAGCGAAATGCATTTTCTGATTTCTCGCCATTGAAACTGCCTCGTATGTGCGCCTTGACAGTGACGACAGCGACTGTATCCCCCAGAAGTTTTAACTGCTCCTCAGCAAGATTTATTTGTTCAATATTAAATAAACCTGATTTATGGGCCTGCAAATCATCCTGCTTGCTCATGAGACACCCCAGGTGATTGATAAACATCAAATCCGGAGCCAATAGAGCGTCCAAAGCAGGAACATCGGACTGCAACATGGCCGCTGTTAACTGTTGTTCATGCGCCCGAACCGCACGCTCCAGGTCAGCACTCATACGAGACCACTCCTGTCAAATATCTATCTGTCCTCAGGTTTTATGTCCCTGACACCGGCAACAAACTCGGCGATTTCTTCCGCGCTGAATTTTTTGTATATCCGCCGGGTGGAAGCCGGGTTATGTTGCAAACTGACACCGGGCCGGCGCTCTATTCTGGGCCTTATGGGGCGCGCCGCAAAACCACCACCGCAGTTGGGACAGACATTATGGAGTATATTATCCACGCATTCCGTACAAAAAGTACATTCATAGGAACAAATACAAGCCTGAGCGGAATCCGGCGGCAGGTCTTTATCGCAATACTCACAGTTGGGTTTCATCAATAACATGCCAATAACCTCTGCTTACACCTACTTATGTCTTAGGCCATACTATACAGGCAATATCGAAACGGACAACATCTGGAATTATAACTGCTGCGCTGCTACTTTAGCCAATGATGCTGCTCAATGGACACGCAATGCGACTTGAAAAAATGTATCAATTGTGGAAAAAACTGCAGAAAATCCTGCTCCAGACCAGCCATCCGCTCTTCGATGACTGGCAGGTAGGCCATAGCGGTTTCTTTTGCACTCACCCGAGGAGATAAGCGGCTGTCAAGTCGGGAGAACGCTGCCTGCAAACCTTCAAGACTGCCATAACTGCCAAGGTGTTCCGAGTCAATCAATCGAAGCACGAAGCCACTGGCCTGTTCCGGATAATTTGCTGCCGCCAGCCTGGCATCCTCATAGAAACGCTGCAGAAAGTTGTGCAGATCGGGTATTACGAAAGAATGCCAGTTTTTTACCAGCAAATAATCATAGGCAAGATCGACAATGACTCCCTTCAAACAACCCGCACCTAAGCGCGACTTGCTTTTAACCACCAGTTCATGACTGTCGGTAAAAGCATCAATGCCGGCATGCATTTTCATACCCTGCTGCAATTGCACGCTGGCTCCCACCCAGCTTCTACCTTTCAGGGGATCGGCAAGCACATTACCCAATTGGTAATCAATGTGATCTTCAGACAAAATCAGATGAGCCAGCCAGTTCATTCTGGCCTGCCGGATGTGGTAGTTTCTGCATTTCTAAATGCCATACTCCGCCACACGCCATCAGGCTGCCAAATCTTTTCCAGATCCGCCCTGACCACCTTGGGGTCTTCTGCCAGCACCGAGCAACGATAGCGATGCAAAAAAGCTGATACGCGCTTGTTGGCTGCACAATGCAGCCAGACTTTCTCCTGTTGTTGCGCCTGCATGATTCTCACAAAGTCACTGAAGTTCTTTTCTGTTGGATGGGCAAAATCCACTGGTAAGTGAATGTACTTAAGCCCCAACTGACGCAGGATTCCGGATTCATTTTCGATGGCGTTCTCGGCAGTATGCGGCGCCAGGTTGATTACGACGGTAAACCCCGCTTTTTTGATGGCACCAAATTGGATTTCCGTGGGTTGTCCGGACGTACTGAGCATCTCATTAATGGCCAGGTAATTATGGATATCTTGCAGCAATTCGCTCTGCGAAGACGCGTCTTTTTCCATGCCCCGAAATAGCCTTCTCGCAACCTAAAAAACCACTCTACCTCTCCTGGTGCAAACAAGCAAATACTGCGGACGACAAACGGAAAACACGCAATGGAGCCGCGTGCACAGATAACGGTCAACACAGGCAAGACCGACTGAGCCCGTCCGGCAAAAAAAATTTAACTGAGCTTAAAGCTCTTGGGATACTGATTTACACAGGCAATCACCGCCCAAACACCTGCTGCAGCAACTCCGTAGTACGGGCTGCGGGGTCTTTACGGATCAGCAGTTCCTGTTCAGCAATTTTTTTAAACAAGCCGTCCAGGGCCTTCTCGGTGACATAGTTGTCAATATCAGGCATATTGTCTGCCAGGGAGGAACTCAAACGCCGGGTTTTTTTCTTGATTTTTTTGTAGTTAGAGGTCACCCCGGTGCTTTCGGTGGCTTTTTTCACGACGGGTAAAATTGTGCTATGCAATTGACCGCCCTTTTTATTGCGAAAATACCGGGTGGCCTCATCATCCCGCCCGGTGACAATGCGCGCGGCGTCCTCCAAGGTCATTTGTTTAATGGCATCCACAAAAATGGGAAAGGTGGTTTTAACCGCATCCTCTGCGGCATGATTCATGGTCACAACAAACTTGTCCGCCAGTTTTTTCTGGCCTACCTTGCGTAACAGCTTGTCGACTTTATGCAGTTTCTCGGGCATGGGAATCTTAACACCGGCGTCGTTTAAGAAACCGCCTTTTTTTCCTAATTTATCAATGGACTTACGAGCACCGATTCTCAGCGCCTCCCGTATACCCGCCGCCTTGGTGTTATTATCATCTCCACCACGCTGCTTATTGACTGCGCTTTCAACATCCTTAAGCACATCACGCCAGTCAGCCTGGGAACTACCGGCACAGGCAGATAGTAACGGGAGCAATATAATGGCGAAAATCAAATTTCTCATGAGCACACCTGATTCTTTGTCGATTATTTTCAGCGATTCGTTCCTGCTTAAGCCTCTAAATACAAGCAAAAGCTGTTCCGAAAAACACCATTGATTTCGACTCAACTGCATCTATAAACCTCAACCATGTAGCGCATTACAAAATTCACGCAAACTGGAAAGAATGTTGCATTCATTGCTGAGTGATAATTGACTTTGACCGAGGGCACGAGTCTTGTGTAACGCATATTAGGATGATTTTTTGGTTAAATCAAAACACGAGCATATTCATCATGAGCTGACAGAAAACCGGACCCGGCTTGGCTCTTGAAGACCTGTGGCATAGCCGCTACACCAGGGAACAAATTATTTATGGCGATCGCCACACACCCTCACAACAATTTCCAAAACACTTTATTCCCTGAAAAAGGCATACAACGCCTACTCATCCTGGGTATACTATTCAGCATAGCCTTTGGCCTGCGCATGTACCATATAGTTGACCCACCTCATGAGTTCTCTACACGCCAGTACCGATCTGCGCTAATAAGCCGCGCACTTTATTACGACAACAATAGCGCGATTAGCAAGCAGGATAAAACCGTTGCCCATGCTGCCAACCCCGATATTCTTGAGCCTCGNNCCAGCTTTGCCTGCGAGCCGTGTCGCCTGATGCAGCCCTGGTATCCACAGTTTTCTTTCTTTTCGTGCCCTTCGGCATCTCCGCCAGTAGAAGCTTTCAACCAGACCCATTGATGATCATGGTGTTTCTTGGAGCTATCTGGGCGATTTTCCGCTATCGTCAGATACTTTCCACCAATATGTTCCTGGCAGCCACCGGACTCTCGGCCCTGGCTATCTTTGTGAAACCGGTTTGTATTTTTCCCATTTGGCTGGCTTTTCTGTTTACACGCACCCCGGATCAAAACGTCGAGCCCGCTTTACAACACACCCACACAGCAGTTTTCCTGTTGCTCACGTTTTTACCGTCCCTCATTTATTATGGTTACGGTATATTTATCGCAGATTTTCTGAAGAACCAGGCCGGCAGCGCTTTCCAGTTACATCTGCTAACCAAAGGTTTTTTCTGGCATGGCTGGTTACGACTCGCATCGGAAGTTGTAGGGCAAGGCGCTCTGGTAGTGTCGATTCTGGGTATAGTGCTTGCGCCCTCACAACTGGCGAAAAGGCTATTGCTCGCGCTGTGGGCGGGATATTTTGCCTTTGGCCTGGTGTTTGCCTATCACATATATACCCATAACTATTACCACCTTATGCTAATACCGATAGTTGCCATCTCGTTGGGTGCAAGCGCATCAGCCCTAATCAATTCTCTCACAGGCGCCTCCCGGTACTGGCGACAGCTAGTATGGGGGGCACTTGCCTTTGCCATACTTCTTAGCGTAGTGGATGCCATCGTTAAACTGAAGAGTCCTGTTGGGGAGTTCCGGGCAAAACTCTACGAGGAAGTTGGCGAGCACGTCGGCCACAGTGTAAAGACGATATTCCTGACCTGGAATTATGGAAATCCTCTTCAGTATCACGGAAAGATAGCTGGTTCCAACTGGCCTGTTCTAGCAGGGAGCGGCAACGGGTCCCCAAGAGGAAAAGAACTACTTGACTCCATGTTATCTGAAGAATCACCGGAATACTTCATTATCACCGATTATGCACAATTCCTGACACAAAAAGACCTGGTCGCGGCGCTCAGCAGTTATCCTGTTCTAGTATCAACCCACAAATATCGGATTTACGATCTCAGAAAAACTGTCGACAACGGCACCCAAGAAGGTGCCGGAGCCGGAAACAAAGAATAGCCAGGGTACGGCATCAAATAAACCTGTTTTTTTGCTAATATAAAAGAAGACCTCTTACAGCAAAGAATACAGCAACTATGGCATGAACTCTCGCACACCAATACTTATGCTGCTTTTGCTTTTAACGCAAACCTGCAACGCTGGCGGCCAGCTTTGGTATGAGCGGGAGGATAACACTAACATCAAAGTTAACTTGTACTTCTTCTGGTCCAAACACTGTCCCCATTGCCTGGAATCACTGCCGTTTATACAAAACCTGGCCGAGGAACACCCCTGGTTGGCGGTTAAATCCTACCAACTTATCGGCAATGAATCCCATATTGCTCTTTATGAGCAGATGGCCGCAACACTGGACCGGCAAGCCCGCTCGGTGCCTGCTTTTTTGTTTTGCAATACGATGGAAACCGGCTTTGACCCGTATACAACACCGGCACAACTGCGTAACGACCTGCACGCTTGTTATCAATATTTACAAAAGCATTCTGACTTAAACCACTATCCACCCGCTACCAGCGAACTCCCCCCGCAGCTTACGCTACCCATATTGGGTGACATCAAACCCGGGGAAAGCAGTTTGATGTCACCCAATATG
>DKAX01000118.1 GCA_002450975.1 Proteobacteria bacterium UBA6915 | reverse complement strand
ATGCAGATGATCACCGGCAATCTCGCCCCATCTACCGGCCGCATTGTCATCAACGGTGTGGACATGCTGGACGACCCCAAAGAGGCCAAGAGGCAATTGGGCTTCCTGCCGGAAAATCCTCCTGTCTATAGAGAACTGACGGTGGACGAATATCTCCAGTTCTGCGCCCGCCTGAACCGCATCAACCGCGGTGACATCGGCGCAGCAGTGGATCGCGCCAAACAGCGCTGCGGCCTGCAAGAGGTGGGGCGGCGCCTGATCGGACACCTCTCCAAAGGTTACCAACAACGCGTGGGCATAGCCCAGGCCATCATCCACTCGCCGGATGTGGTGGTGCTGGATGAACCCACCGTGGGCCTCGATCCGATCCAGATCCGGGAGATCCGCCAGTTGATCCGCACCCTGGGCGAGGACCACAGCGTGATTCTCTCCACCCACATCCTGCCCGAGGTACAGACTACCTGTGACCGGGTGCAAATCATCAACAAGGGCGAACTGGTCCTGAGCGACGACATCCAGGGACTGACCCGGCGCATGCGCGCCTCCAGCCTGATGGTGGCCCTGCGCAAGACACCGGACCTCCAGTCACTCCAGGGTCTTGACGGTGTTGACAGTGTTACAGACCTGGGTGAAGGCCGTTACCGTATCCACCACCTGCCCGAGTCCAATCCCGCCGAACACATAGTGGAGCTGTCGGTGAAGGGCAACTGGGGATTGTATGAGCTGACCCCCGAACGCCTCTCACTGGAACAGGTATTCGTCAACATCACCTGCGACGAACCCCAACACGCAAACGGGGAGGATGCCGCATGATGGTCTTCACACTGGCACAGAAAGAGTTACGCAGTCTGTTTTACTCACCCCTGGGCTGGTCTCTGCTGGGCGTGGTCCAGTTCATTCTGGGCTACATGTTCCTGGTTCATGTCGAGGCCTTTATACAGATCCAGCCGCAACTGTTGGGCATGGAGGGGGCGCCCGGCGTCACCGGTTCCGTGGTTCTCCCCTTGTTCGGCGATGCCGCCACCATTTTGTTGCTGGTGGCACCGCTGATCACCATGCGCCTGATCAGCGAGGAGCGTCGCAACCAGACTCTGCCCCTGTTGTTCAGCGCCCCCTTGTCCATGAGTGAAATCATCCTGGGCAAGTACCTGGGGGTGGTCGGCTTTCTGGGCATTATGGTTCTGCTGTTGTTGCTGATGCCACTGTCGCTGCTGTTGGGTGGCAGTCTCGACTTCGGCCTGCTCGGCGCGCAAACCATCGGCCTGATGCTGATGCTGGCCAGTTTCGCCGCCATCGGTCTGTTTATGTCCAGTCTGACCAGTTACCCGACCGTAGCCGCCATTGCCACCTTCGGTGCGCTGTTACTGCTGTGGATCATCGATTGGGCGGGTAATAGCGCCGGCACCGGGCTGTTCTCCTATTTATCCCTGATGCGTCACTTCGAACCCTTTTTGCGAGGAAACGTCAACAGCAGCGACCTGCTCTACTACCTGTTGTTGATCACCTGCTTCCTGGTGCTGAGCATCCGACGCCTGGATGCGGACAGGATAAACTGAGGCTGCCGACATGCTGGTCACACAACGCACACACAAAAATCTCTTTTTTCAGAACAGCCTGTTCGTCGCGCTGTTGCTGGCGGTCATCGGCCTGGTCGCCTTCCTCGGCACGCGCTACAACATCGAAACCGACTGGACTGCCGACAGCCGCAACACCTTGTCCGATGCCTCTATCGCCCTGCTCAAGGAGATGGACGGACCCATCAACATCACCACCTTTGTGCGCGACGCCGAGACCGGCTTGCGCAAACAGATTGCCGAGTTGATTGGCCGCTACCAGCGCCACAAGTCAGGTATCAGCCTCACCTTTATCAATCCCGACCTGGAACCGGGTATGGTGCGCGAACAGAACGTCTCGGTTGAGGGTGAACTGCTGATCAACTACCAGGGACGCCGGGAACAGATCCAGGACGTCAATGAACAGAATCTGACCAATGCCCTGCAACGTTTATTGCGACGTGAAGTACGCCAGATCCTTTTTCTCGAAGGACACGGTGAACGCCAGGCCCACGGCGTCGCCAACCACGATTTGAAAAATTTCAGCGAACAGCTGGAGAACAAGGGCTTCAAGATCCGCGCCATCAACCTGGCCACCAGCCCCGTTATCCCCGAGAATATCGCCCTGTTGGTCATCGCCAGTCCCCAGGTCAATCTGTTACCCGGAGAAACCGCCATCATCCAGGAGTACGTCGAAGGCGGCGGCAACCTGTTATGGCTGAATGATCCCGGCCCCTTATTTGGACTGCAGGCCCTGGCTGAGCGCCTGGGTATAGAATTCCAAAGCGGCACCATTGTCGACCCCAATACCCAACTGTTTGGCATCAGTGACCCGCGTCTGGCCCTGGTTGCCGAATACCGCTACCACCCGATCACGCCGGAGTTCGCCAAGCTGACCCTGTTCCCCCAGGCCAGCGGCATCGAAGTGGTGGAGAGTGAGGAGTGGCAGACGTCGACCTTTCTCGAATCCACCCCTCGCTCCTGGCTGGAGACCGGCTCCGCCCAGGGACGCATCGGCTTTGACCAGGGCAAGGACATTGCCGGGCCGATCAGCCTGGGCATCAGCCTGCAACGCGATCTCAGTGGTGAAGGCGACGACCGCAACAAACCTGCTGCCGAACTGGAACGGCACGTCGAACAACGTATCGTCATCATCGGCGACGGCGATTTTCTCTCCAACGCCTTTCTCGGTAACGCCGGCAATCTCGACCTGGGGTTCAACATCTTTAACTGGCTAAGCAATGACGATGACTTTATCGCCATACCGGCCAAAACCGCGCCGGATAACCAGTTGCAACTCTCCACCATCGACCAGGCCATCATCGGCTTCGGGTTCCTGCTGATTCTGCCCCTGGGCCTGATCGGTGGCGGTGTCTATGTCTGGTGGACACGCAGAAAATATTGAGGTCAGCAATACATGAGTAAGTCACAACACAAAAAGCAGACGAACAAAAACATCAAAGACAGCGTTCACATGCGCACGCTGATCAATATTGCGCTGGTCAGCGTGCTGTTTGTTCTCGTCCTGGTTGCCGTTTACGAACCCGGTTTGGAAATGCCGCCGGAGCCCTCCAAGCTGACCCAATTGGTTCCGGAGGATGTCACCCGCATCAGCATTCAACAGGCGCGCGGCGCCACCATCACTTTGACCCGCAAGGACGACAGCAATGAGTGGAGCATGATCGAACCGGTAGCGCTACCTGCCAACTATTTCCGCATTCAGGAGCTACTGCCGCTAGTGCAATCCTCCAGCAATGCACAGTATCCCGTAGAAGGACTCGATCTGAAAAAGTATCACCTGGACAAACCCAGCCTGCAGGTCACCTTCAATGATCTCTCCATCGCCTTCGGTGATCAGGATCCGATCAATCAATTGCGCTACGTCGTCATTGGCAACACCGTTCACCTGACCAATGACAACTACTATCATCAACTCAACGCCGGCGTTGCCCGNNCGCGGTATCAAGGTGAGCGACTACACCTCCTATCGCAGCAAAAACAAACAACTCATCAAGGTCAGCATCGAACAACAGGCCAAACCCATCGAATTCGAACTTACCCCCTTGAAGGATGACATCATCCTCGGCCGCAAGGATATCAAACTGCAATATCACCTGACCCGGGAGACCCTGGAGCGTCTGCTCAAGTTACCGTCGGAAGTCACTGAATACTGATTACGCAGTATGCCGGAACTACCCGAGGTCGAGACCACCTGTGCGGGCATTGCAGCCCACCTGACAGGTAAACGCATCCAACGCGTCAGGGTCTACCAGGCGCGACTGCGCTGGCCGGTGACGGCTGAACTGGCGGCCAAGGTTGAAGGTCAACACATCAGGCAGATCAGCCGTCGCGGCAAATATATCCTGCTGGCGGTGGCCGACGGACACATCCTCATCCACCTGGGCATGTCCGGCAGCCTGCGCATTGTCCGCGCTGGCGAGGAGAGGGAAAAACATGACCACTTCGATCTCTGCCTGGACAACGGCACCTGTCTGCGTCTACGCGATCCGCGCCGCTTTGGCGCCGTACTCTGGAGTGAGCAGACGTTGAGCGAACACCCCCTGCTAAAAGACCTTGGCCCGGAACCATTGGAGCGAAACTTCGATGGCGGTTATCTGCACGCCAAGGCACTGGGACGCAAGGTCTCCATCAAAGAGTTCATCATGAACAGTCATGTGGTGGTGGGCGTCGGCAACATCTACGCCAACGAGGCACTGTTTCTGGCGGGCATCAATCCAACACGTCAGGCGGGACGTGTAAGCGGCGAGCGTTACGCACAACTGGTCAAAACCATCAAACAGGTATTGCGTCAGGCAATCAAACAGGGCGGCACCACCCTACGCGATTTCGTCAACAGCGAAGGCAAGCCGGGTTACTTCAAACAAAAACTCAAGGTATACGATCGCGCCGGGGAACCGTGTCTACAATGCGGGACAACCATCAAACTAATACGCCAGGGGCAACGCTCTAGTTTTTATTGTCCCCATTGTCAGAAGTAGAGGCAGGTTCTTTGCGCCATCGTTTGTTGGGTATCACTACGTTCAACACCAACCTACCCAAAAAGTGTCTTTACCGTAGCCCGGCTGCAGCGCAGTGGAATCCGGGAGTACGCTCAAGCCTGCACACAGTTATCGCATATACATACCCGCAATACGCTTCGCTCCTTCCGGGCTACCAATAAAAAAGGCGCAACCAAGCGGCTGCGCCTTTTCACAGTTGGCTGAATCAGCACTGAAAGTAGTTATTGATCCCACCCAGGTCATGCACCTGATCGAAACCCATACCCTTTAGGAAAAATCCTGCCTGGGCACTGCGGCCTCCACTGGCGCAATAGACGATCACCGGTTTGGACTTGTCCAGACTCTCCGCCGAGTAGGGAAGTACTTGCACAGGAATATTCATCGCCCCCGGTGCCGCCCCCATGGCAAACTCTGCCTGAGTACGCACGTCCACCAGTTGCGCCCCCGCAGCAACCAGGCGCTTGGCCTCTTCACAACTAATACGCATAGAACAAAACCTCCAATGTGTTATTCACCGGTCAACTTTCCGCACAGTGACAACAACAACTGTTGCTCCTGTTGGGTCAATCTCGCCATTAAACGCTGCTGCACCGCCTCACGGATAGGGGCCAACTGGGTCACCAACTCCTCGCCGGCCTCGGTCAGGACAAAGGTCTTCTCCTTGCCGCTGTCCGCATCCTCCACCACCCAGCCGCTGTCCACCATCACCTTCAGCTTGCGCGACATGACGCTACGTTCCGACTCCAGCTCATCGGCAATGGCACGAATGGTCACCGGCCCGCGCCGGGCGATGATACCCAACACCGGTACCTGCGTGGCCCGCACCCCCAATGCGCGGTATGCGTCATCATAGGTGCGCAGAACGAAATGGCTGGTGCGCAGCATCTGTAGATTGATGCAGGCGGGCACACTGGGGGCCGACGTGGCACATTGTGGCAGCGAATTAACCTCGGTAGTCATAGCGCAAAAGTGTATATGCACACTTAAGATTTTTCAACAAGATACTGACAAAAATTTCTTAACTTATTGTATTAAATAACAAAAAAGGCGCCTTAGAGCGCCTTTTTTAGGATGAACTGCCGTTACTGAGGAATAACCGCAACTTCGGTTATACCTGAATAACCTTGCGGATCGGTAACGGTAATCTTCAAACTGCCAAAACCGCTGGTAGGCGCAGCCTGTCCGCCCTTGAGGGTAAAGTAGAAACTGGTTTTGTTATAAACCTGCTCACCACCATCCGAAAGAACATCAAATGGCGGTTGATTAATGACGAAAGAATTATCAATTGTGTAGGAAGAGTCACCTTCTACTGTAGCCCAAGCCGCCTTGGCCGAGATCTGTGTACCTTCGGACAATATATTGCCATTGGCATCGACAGCGATCACTTCGATAGTTACATAACCATCAGTTGCCACCGAAATGGCATTTGACAAAGTCCCCTTAATCAAACCTTCCAGATTCAAATCTCCGGCTGGCGGATTAATTGTCGGCGGTAGCGGCCTACCGGACATAACGAAACGTGCGGACTCCCACAACATTACACTGGATTCAGGCGCACACAGTGTAGAATGTTGACACAATACACTGCTCATCAAACCGTCTCCACCGGCATCATAGACACCATTGCCATTGACGTCGACAAAGGGTTCAGTACCAGCCGGATCATAAACGTTGTCACCGTTATTGTCCTGAAATGGTTCCCCTAATAAATCAAAAAAGGTGATGTCATCGTCGTCAAAACGGTGGTTACCATTAGAATCAACAAAGGTCTCCTCACCTTCGGTAAAGGCCAGCAGAGATACAACACCATTACCATCGCCCCACTGGCTACCGCGATCGACCACTGTCCAATCCAGGGGGTTAGTCGCATCCCAGTACCAACGGATTGGACGCGGATCTGCACTGCGCCAACGAACGGAACAAATTCCGTCTTCCAGCATACAGGTACCTTGAACCTGCCCACCCTCAACCCAGAAATTGACATTGGTACCGTCCAGGGCGGGATTATTAAAGTGATCTGCCAACTGGATGGTGATTTTATTTGTCACGCCGTCAAAATTAAAATGGCCTGGATTAAGTTTCTCAAAGGCCAGCGAGAAACTGTCACGATCGGCGATACCCGTAGTGATCGAAATATAACCCGATTGCGTATAAATACTGCCACCGCCGGCGCGTGTCGCATTAGCATAAACGGCTACCGGTGTACTTACAGTACCCGATTTAATCAAAACCTGAACCTCACCATTAGCGTTTGAAATGGATTCGGGCGTAACCAGTTCTATACCACCCACGGTAGTACTCAGATTAAAACCCACTTCCTGATTCGGCACCGGCGCACCCGTCTTGTCGCGCACTAAGAGTGTCAGTGTGGAAACATCATTTTGCCCGGTACCCTTCAGCCCGATTACCTTGGGTTGCGCCTCCAGGAACATGATGGAGCCCAATTCCGCCGGAGCTACATTGATAGATCCACTGGCGTACAACATATTGTCACCGTCCGGTAACGCTGCAACGATCAGATCCAGGCCGTTGCATCCCTGGGCTGTATAGGTGCTCTTGGCTTCACCCGTTGTGGTCTTGGCCGGTGAATCCAAGGTCGCCCAGGATTGTTCGCTACAGGAGGAATAGAAACTGACTTCGAACGGAACACCGCGCATTAACGTATTGGAATTCTTATCCACAACATGCACGGTTACGGATGTGGAACCATGGGCCGACAATGTACCGGTAACACCTACTTTGATTGCACCCTCGGTAAAGGTGCCTCCCTCCAAGATACCCAAGGCGAGCTTTATGGGTTTGTTGCCGCCATTTCCGCCGCCATCGCCACCATCATCATCATTGGTGCCGGGAATCCCACCACCACCGCAAGCGGCCAACGTGAATACCAAGGGAAGCAACCAGATACCGTGTTTCCGTGCCATAGTCCAACGCTCCGAAATTAGATTTATTCTAAAGCTACTGCATTCGAAAAATCAGCAGCTTCCAAACCGGGAAAAGTAGAAAAAATGTACGCCTTTGGACGGACTAGGCTACGCAATTAACCGTAATCGTTCAAGCGCTATTTATGCGATGAAACCGTAAAAACCGGGATAAAACGGGGTGTGGTATAGAGGTTGGTCTTGGCGAAAGAACGATAGATAGACAGCGAGAGGTATACCCCCGAGTTTTCTTTTGCCGCGCTCAAATACAGCGCTAGCGAAACCTTTAACTAGACTATTTTTGCGGTTTTATAAACCTTGCCCAATTAATTAGACAAAGCCTATCTGACACTGCGGGGCACGCAGTCAGTTTTACCGTATCAAGGGTAGACGTTGTCAAACTCTTCCGGCTCCTGGGTAGTCCTTTGGCGCTCTACTCCCCGGGAGTTACCGTTGTTGACCTCGTTATAAAAAACCTCGCGCTTACCGTTAGAAGCGCGTTTATGGGGATGGCTCTCCGGCTTGTTGGCATTCAGCCTCAGCCAGCTGCCCGGTACCGGTTTGGCGCGATACTGATGTGAGTGATGAATGTAATGGCGATAGATAAATTCCTCGCCCTGCGTTCCTGATTGCAGGTGGTTTTGTAAATCCACGGGTACCTCGTACAGCTCCTGCGCCGTCCGACCTACAAACTCTCCCTTTTCTGCGAGTCTCTCCAAGGGCTCCAATGGTACCCCGCATTCGCGGGCCTTGGCGTGCATCTCCTGTAACGCCACATGGGACAAGTGAAACTTAATGTTGCGCCTCCATAACGGCGCCGTCTGTGTATACATCCCCGCGCCCGCCTGCACGTCACGCAACACATTCAAATCGATATCGATACCGGGGGCATGATATTCGCGCTCATACGCCTGTTTCAACTCGCGCAGTTTTTGCTCACGCATGGCGCGATTGCTCCAACCTACACTCTTCAGCGGATAATAGACTACATCCGGTACCGGCCCGTAACCGCCTCCGACGTCAGCGTGCGCGCCAAGCAGCTCCTTTTCCACAAAGTGACCGGCCGGCGATTGACCGGGTCCAGTCAAAATGGAACTGAGCGGAAAGTATTCCCGCTGTTCATGGCGGGCGGTAAGGTGGTAGACATACTTGGCTGCGTCGGGATGTAGGTCCAAAGTAAACTCCCGACCGTGACTGTCACGCTGACGGTTATCGCCGGGCAAACCGATAGACCCAACCGTATCGAAGATACCCACAAAGCGAAATTCGATAGCGACACCGCTGAAGTTACCCGGATCCTCTGTCGTCAGGCGATGTACCTCGTTAACAAAGGCTCGGGCCGAGGCTGCGCCACGGGAGAAACCGAAGACGTCTAGTTTGGCGTGTTTGAATTTTAAATACTCTAGACAAAAAGCTCTCAAACCTTTGATTGCTTGCTGTAATCGGTCCCCGAAGGATTGAGCAACAGCCTGATCCCAGTCTTCATCAGGCTCCCCAGCCTTAGTCCCAATTCCTTCAATATATATGCCTTCCATAAATCTCTTGTCGCGCGGATATAACGTATACAATTTAGCAATATTGGTGGGTTCCTTGTCATCACTGGGGTCTAGAACATCATTAAAAATATTATTGCCAGTACCATCAAAAAACACGCCGATCTGAGGCGATGGCGTTGTTACAGTCACTCTACTTATCTTAGAAACCTTTGGTGTATAGCTCTTGGTCACTACCGCTTTATTTTCAGGTCCAGCTCCCATGAATTACTCCCTATAAAAGTTATTCGTGAATGTTTTTAATCGGTGCCTGCCAGGGCTTGGACATTGCCTGTGTTTTGCCAACCTCCACCAAAACACGGTTACGAACATTTTCCCCAAGGTAGGGAAAGTTACTAAGCCATACCAAAACCTCACCTTTCTCCGCCATTGCTACGATTAAATAAATTTCACCCTTATCGAGAGCCACCTCGTTGTCACTACCAAGCTCCGGCATCTCCTTCGCACGTCGAAAGATGTCAGGAGTGAGGTCGAGTTCTGCTGAATATAAAAGATTGTCACCATCATCTATCCATTCGATTTGCACATGTTTCGGTAGGGGTTGGTCATAGACACCACTTTTTTTCCCTGCTTCTTGCCAACAACATCCCAAACTACCAACCGGCTTAGAATACTTGCGATCAAAAATCGCCTTCCGCACCCA
The DNA here is from genome assembly GCA_002450975.1 of Proteobacteria bacterium UBA6915. GTDB lineage: Bacteria > Pseudomonadota > Gammaproteobacteria > UBA6915 > UBA6915 > UBA6915. Next base: position 2,714 of record DKAX01000118.1, on the reverse strand, counting down.
GATTTTGTTACCCTCCGGCGTAGAGTAGCCAATAGTAAACGAGTCCAGCACCTCACTCTCATTTTGCTTACAACCAATAACAATAAGACCCGACAAAATCAGCAACAGAATTAGTCCTGAACCTTTTCTCGTTCTTACAAAAAAATGTTTCATCATTGCGATACCCATAAACATGGTCATTAGTACCAATTTATTATTGTCTTAATCTGCCTCTACGGCGAAAAAGAATTCAACATAGCGAATTTGTTTGGCGTCAATACTCAAACCGAAACGGACCCAAAATCACATCTTTGTAACACATGACACCCTCTTGCAATTCGCCTTGATGGCGTCGACCATCGGCTGCAATCAAAATTATATCCGCTCCTTCGGGAAGCCTCTCTTCGTCTTCAGTTTGCACAGCAACCCGCACACTATGACTGAGGTTCAGAGGCTTGTCTGCACTTGTCTTACTTTCACCTGCCTGCACTTCAAAGACATAGCTCACCGGCCCCGCATCATTCTCCTCCTCGTCTTCGGCCAGATCCTGCTCCGCTGCCTCTTCACTACGCGACCACGCCAACGTATAGCGTTGCGTGCCGGCCTCGAGGGTGGTGGTGAGTTGGTCGATTTCCGTTTGACTACCATCGGTGTTGGTTTCGAAAACGGTAACGGTTGCGCTCTCGCCGCCTTGGGCGTCGTGGGCGGTGAAGCAGGCGTGGACCTTGTCGCCTACCGGGACGCGCAATTGGGACCAGACGGCGTGGCTCAGGCGCAGGGGGGGTGTGGTGACTGCGGTGGCTGCGGCTGCAACTTTGGGCTGCGGTTTGACGTTGGCGTGGGTGAGGATGCGCGTGGGGGTCGGTTGTGTTGCTTGATGGTCGGGGCTTTGCCGTTGGCTTGCCTTGGCTTGGGCCTGGCGGATGTGGTAGTCCAGCATGAGCAGGCGAGCGGGTTTGCCGTCGCTGAATTGCCAGTGGCCGCCGTCGGGGGCTTGGGGGTCGGGCTGCCAGCGTAGGACCGGGCGCAGGGGGTGATTGCAGAGATACACCAGGTGGCCGCTGTCGATGGCTTGGTGGAGCTCGGTCAGCAGGTTGTGTTCGTGTTGGGGGTGTTGGTGTTGATAGTCGCGGTAGAGGTTTTGCAGGGCGAAGCTTCCGCGGCCGGCGTCGCTGCTCAAGCGGTCCAGGGCGGCGTGGGCGAAAAAGGGCGATTCGATACGGCCTAGCTCGTCGAGTCGGACGTCCTGGCTGAATTTGAATTGGTCAAACACGGTTAGCTCCCTTGCAGACCTGTTGATGTTATGATCTTTCTATGAGGATTAATGCGTTACCCAGATTTTTTTCAACGTCTGTTTATCCTTGTCGTACTTATAGACATTGATGCCATTGCCGTCGCGCTGACCGGTGACCAGTATGCCAGCCTCGGGGGCCGAATCGATGGCGGCGTTGCGGGAGTAATCAGAGACGGCGGGGAAGGGCGAGGTGCCGAGTTCGAAATATTTTAACGGTAATGGATTGTTGATCTCATAGAGTATGGCGTAGGGTTCACCGTAGGAAATTTGTACAAACTGTGTATCGTTTAAGAATTTAATTGTCAGAAAAGTGCCGGAGCGGGAAAAGTCGTCTGGTTTTTTTATCAAACCGCTGGCGTCCCATTCACCGTTCACCAGTTTACCAAACCTGATATTAGCTAACTTATATATTGGGTTTTCCGGCTTTGCAACCAACCATACTAATCCGTGTTGATTTTCATCCCCACTCACAACATATGTCCCATTCGGGCTGAGGGTGGCGTAGGTTTTGGCTGCGTTGCCATCTAATTTTGCGACGGGTTTGCTAGTGGAGATGTCCCATATGGCTGGGCTAACCATCTCGCTATAAAAGTTTTTCTTTTTATAATCCTCGAGCGAGAACTTGTTTGAATACTCGTAGGTATAGCCGCTTTGCAATAGCTGCTTATTATCAGTAGATATCGACAAGTTGAGTAGCTTGCCGAAACCAATAAAACTTTTATCCCATGCTGACTTTACTAATTTCAATGGACTATTGCCATGCCGATAATAAATTCCCCATCCTTCATCAGACGCAAAATAGTGGGTCAGGTCCGTAGACAGTGCTTGCCCATACACTGGAAACGTAAGGTCAAAGGTAACTTCTTTGTCATTTTCAGTGTTTGCAATGTGGACTCGATTATCTAACTCTTGCCACAGGTAATGAGGTGCCCTTTTTACAAAGTAAGCGCTATAAATATTGGCGCTGTTGGAAATTTTCCTGGCGCTCTTATTTTGTATATCCCAAAGAGCTACACTGCCGTCTTTGTGTGAGCTGATAGCGTAATCACCTTTGGCGGAAACACTTACGACCATAGCGGGGCCAGATGCCTGGCCAGTACAAGCGATAACAAGCAATGGGAGGAGCGCCCATAGCCGTGTTAGATGGCGCAATGTTAGTTTAATATAATCCAAAACCACCGCCCTCATCATGGATACGTTGCATAATTTGTTTTGTAATGATCTCTTCAAACAACTTTTCCGTCGGTATCTTCATCCCCGAGTGAGAATACAACCAATCTGTTTGGTTGACCTGAACTATCTTGCCTACTGACTCCAATTTATTTGTAAACGGATCTCCAGGGTTAACTCCCTTCCACCCCATCGCCGGCCTGACCCGTATCTCCCGCGCCTTGCTAGCGGCTTCGGGACCGCAGACATACATTTGCGGCGATTGACACTC
>DKAX01000020.1 GCA_002450975.1 Proteobacteria bacterium UBA6915 | reverse complement strand
CTATATCCGTCCCATGTGTTTCTATGGCTCCGAGGGCATGGGCCTGCGCGCCGACAACCTCAAGGTACATGTTATGGTTGCCGCCTGGCGTTGGGGCGCCTACCTGGGTGCCGATGGCATGGAGAAGGGCATCCGTATTCAGACCTCTTCCTTTACCCGTCACCATGTCAACATCACCATGTGCCGTGCCAAGGCCAATGGCAACTACATCAACTCCATGATGGCCTTGCAGGAGGCCATGCGTAACGGTTACCACGAGGCCTTGTTGCTCGACGCGCAGGGATTTGTCGCCGAAGGCAGTGGCGAGAATATCTTCATCGTGCGCAACGGCGTGCTCTACACCCCCGATCTGACTTCGGCCCTGGAAGGTATCACGCGCGAGACCATAATGACCCTGGCCGCCGAGACCGGACTCAAGGTGGTGGAAAAACGCATCACCCGTGACGAGGTCTATGTGGCCGACGAGGCCTTCTTCACGGGCACCGCTGCTGAAGTCACCCCCATCCGTGAACTGGATGGCCGTCCCATCGGACAGGGTGTACGTGGCCCCATCACCGAAAAACTGCAGACGCTCTATTTCGACGTGGTGCACGGGCGCAGTGCGGCGCATAAGGGCTGGTTGAGCTATTGTTAACAGCGTAACAGGAGGCAAAAACTACAATGAATGAGGCCAAGGTAAAACGCGAGCACCTCGTATCACCACACGATCTTCCTCTGCACTGCCCCCCTCAGGGCAGCAGCCTGTGGAATATGCACCCCAAGGTATTTCTGCCCATAGAAGAGCAGGGGCAGGCCACCTGCCCGTATTGCGGCGCACACTACGTGTTGGATGTCAGCGATCACGCCTGAACACGATCAGTCCGGCGTGAATACACCTTCAACTTTGTTGGTGGTCGGTCCCTCCTGGGTGGGGGACATGGTCATGGCCCAATCCCTGTTCAAGGTAGTCAAGCAGCGCTATCCGGATGTGGTCATCGACGTTCTGGCGCCGGGCTGGAGCAAGCCCTTGCTGCAGCGCATGCCCGAGGTGCGCGACGCCCTGGAACTGCCCTGGGGGCACGGTGCCCTGCAACTCAAACAACGCATCCGTCATGGCCGCGCCCTGCGTGGCCGCCAGTACGACTGGTCCATTGTGTTACCCAACTCTCTCAAATCGGCCATCGTACCGGCGGCGGCGCATATTCATCGACGCACCGGTTATGTCGGTGAGATGCGCTGGGGCTTGTTGAACGACGCCCGGCGTTTAAACAAAAAAGTTTTGACCATGACCGTGCAACGTTTTGTCGCCCTGGCCGATGGAGCGGGTGTATTACCCGACACCATTCCGCGCCCGCAACTGCAGGTCAATGGCGCTACCGTGGCTGAAACCCTGAAAAAATTTCAATTGAGTGATTCTCCCCAGGTGCTGGCCCTGTGCCCCGGCGCCGAGTATGGTCCGGCCAAACGCTGGCCCGAGGAGTACTTTGCCAAACTGGCAGCGGAAAAACTGGCCCAGGGCTGGCAGGTCTGGTTATTCGGTTCGGATAAGGATCTGCCGGTGGCCGAAGATATTAATCGTCAAGCGGGTGGCGCTTGTGTCAATCTGGCGGGACGCACCTCCCTGGCCGAGGCGGTCGATCTGATGTCGAGGTCAACGGCTGTGGTCAGTAACGACTCGGGTCTGATGCATGTGGCGGCGGCGTTGGATTTGCCGGTGGTGGCCGTTTACGGCTCCTCCGATCCAGGTTTTACCCCGCCACTCAGTGATAAATCCCAGGTGCTGACCCTCGGGTTAGCCTGTAGTCCCTGTTTCAAGCGCGAGTGTCCGTTGGGGCATTTGAATTGCCTGCGTCAACTGCCTCCCGGACAGGTGTCGCAGGCCCTGGATCGTTTGCTGGATCGCCCATGATTCAGGTGGCACAGCCCTGGTTTGTCCGTGTGCAGCAAGGATCGAAGCGTTCGGCGCAATACCTTGCCGTGGCCCTGGGGTTCGCTATCCCCATTTCCACTGCCGCCACCAATGCCTTGGCGGTGTTGATAGTATTGGCTCTGCTGTTGGCGGGCGACTATCGCCGGCATGTGAATATGGTCTGGCATAACCCGATAGGTCAGGCTGCATTGTTTCTGTTTGGATTGATGGTATTCAGCCTGCTCTATACGGAGGTCACGACAGCGCGCGCGATGCAGGGATTGAATGAGGGAGTTAATCTGGTCGTCTTGTTGTTTTTACTGCCTCTGTTTGCCGGCGCAGATAAATGGCGGCGCTATGCAATCTCCGCCTTTTTTGTCGCAATCGTCCTGACATTGCTGCTGTCCTTTTTACTCTATTTCAATATTGAACTTTATAAGCTGTACGACGTGCGCAAACCCGGCGATTACGTCGTGTTCAAAAGTCATATCAAGCAAAGTGTCCTGATGGCCTTTGCCGCCTATCTGGCGGTTCACTACACATTGACGCAACGCGGCGTCTGGCGCTGGCTGGCGCTGTTGTTGGCCGTGTTCTGTCTGCATAATATATTTTTCATGATGCACGGTCGTACCGGTTATGTGGTGGTGGCTTCATTGATATTGTTATTGTTGTTTCAGTTGCAGCGCTGGCGTGGATTGATCGCCGCAGCGCTACTGGTGCTGCTGGCGTCGTCCGCCCTGTACGGAATGTCGGCCAAGTTTCAGGGACGCGTGAATGAAGTGATCACTGAATTGCAACACTTTGAAATGCGCGATTATAAAAAAGATCGACGTGCACCGGGTGAGACTATATCGGTGAATCTGCGCCTGCAATGGTATCTCAACAGCCTGACTCTGTGGCTTGACAATCCCGTGTTCGGCAGCGGCGTCGGCAGTTATGAAACAGTGCATAATGCACTGGCACAAAAAAACAATTCAACGCCGACTAAAAATCCGCACAATGAATATCTCCTGCAATTGGTGCAGCTTGGGTTGCTGGGGCTGAGCGCACTGCTTTACCTTTTTTATGCCGTGTGGCGTTATGGCTCGACGCAGCAATACGCCTTTCTGGCCCAGGGATTGGTCGTGACCATTATGGTCGGTAGCCTGTTCAACTCCCTATTGCGCGATTTCACTGAGGGGTTTCTGTTTGTCTATTTCGCGGCATTGGTGGCCGGTGCCTGGTGGCAGGGGCAACAGCCGCGGTCGATACGCGAGTAAATCGGGGTCGGTGATATGAATGGGGCGCCCGAGCGCATTTTGATCGTAAAAACCAGCTCTATGGGTGACCTGATCCATATGTTGCCTGCTGTGAGTGATATTCGGCGCGTGTTTCCCCAGGTGGCCATCGACTGGCTTGCGGAGGAGGCCTTTGCGGATATTCCCACCTGGCACGAGGCGTTGGATACACGATTTGTCGTTGCGCTGCGTCGTTGGCGCAAACAGTTATTGCAGCCGGCAACCTGGCGTGAGTTTCGCACCTTCAGGCGTACGCTATCTCGCCACTCCTATGATCTGGTGCTCGATACCCAGGGCTTATTGAAGAGTGCCGTGTTATTACACTGGACGCGGGGATTGCGCGCCGGTTTTGACAGGAACAGTGCGCGTGAACCCTTGGCAACGCGTTTCTACCATCGTTGTTATTGCGTCGAACGCCAACATCACGCCATCGATCGAAATCGTCAACTGACCGCGCAGGCATTGGGCTACGAATTGAAGGAGCTGCCCCTGGCCTTTGGTCTGGACCACATCGAGCAGCGTCTGCCCGCCTTCGGCGCCGATCCGGCACTGTTGTCAGAAGACTATTGTGTGTTTCTGCACGCCACCAGTCGTGCCGACAAGGAGTGGCCGGTTGACCGGTGGCAGGCGTTGGGGAAAACGTTTAATGACAAAGGGCTACGTGTCTTGCTGCCCTGGGGAAATGACAGGGAGCGTATCAACGCCGTGGCGATTGCATCGGCGCTGGATAATGCCACGGTTTTGCCACGGCTGGGATTGAATGATATCGCGCGCGTATTGGCGGGTTGCCGCTGTGTGGTCGGTGTCGACACCGGCCTCGCCCACCTGGCCGCCGCATTGGATCGCCCGACCGTCGGACTCTATTTCACCACCGATCCTCTGCTGGTCGGTGTGCGCGGTCCCGATGGCGTCGCAGCCGGGCGTCAGGTAAACCTCAATCACAATCGCCGGCCGATCACGGTCAGCGCCATCATCGAGCGGTTGGATCCCTTTATTTGAACAGAGTTGCTGATTGCCGGCATAAATAGGGAGCATTGTTAATGGACATCACCCGGATACCTTTTGTCGCAAAAACCGGCGTAGTGAAGAACGCGCAGGGTGAGTTGTCGCTACGCGCGAATGCGGATACTCATAACCACTTACAAACAATACATGCCGGTGCTCTGTTCACCCTGGCGGAGAGTGCCAGTGGCGAACTGCTATTTACGCGATTTCCCGATTTAGCCGAGCGGGTTGTGCCCTTGTTGCGCGATGCGCAGGTGAAGTACCGGCGGGCGGCAGAGGGTTCGGTGTCCGCCCATGCCATGGTGAGTGCAGATGCGGTCGATGCATTTCGCGAGCAGTTGGCGAAAAAGGGTCGCGCCGCCATTACAGTAGCAGTCGATGTCAAAAACAGCGAAGGTGTTGTCACCTGTTCGGCCAGTTTCAACTGGTTTGTGCAGACCTTGGCGGCTGATTAGTCCTAGGCACGCTTGGCACGGGCATAGACATCGGCCTCGCCCTCGGGCAGGTGTTTGAAGCGGCGATGCACCCACAGGTATTGCTCGGGCGCCTTGCGGATATTCTCCTCCACCAGCTGGTGATAGCGCAGGGTGTCGGCCACCGGGTCGCCGCTGGGGAAGTTATCCAGGGCCGGTTTCAGAGTCAGGTGATAGCGGCCGGCACCTGTGCGGCGCATGAAGAAGGGTACTACCGCTGCGCCGCTGGATTCGGCCAGTCGACTGGTGGCGGTGTGGGTGGATACGGGGATGCCAAAGAAGGGCACAAACTCGGCGGTCTTGCCCTTGTAACCCTGATCGGGGGCATACCAGAGCACCCCGTTATCCTTGAGACCGCGCAACATGCCGCGGATGTCGGTATGGGGGACGATACGCACATCGTGCAAGGTGCGATTGCGATTGATCAGATAGTCGATAACCGGATTGTCATTGGCGCGGTAGGTGAGATAGAGCGGCGGNNGACCCGCCAGCAATAGACGGATACCGATCTCCATAGTGGTCAGATGCGAGCCCAACAGGATGACGCCCTTGCCCCTGGCCAGGGCCTGTTGCAGGTGTTCGGCGCCATCGACGGTGATCCATCGGCGCAGACGCCGGTCACCGGCCCACCACGCCCAGCCCAGCTCCAGAAAGCTGATGCCCAGTGAGACAAAATGGTCGTGCACAATCCTGGCCCGCTCCTGCGCCGACAGCTCAGGGAAACAGAGATCGACATTGACCTGGGCGATGTGGCGGCGTCGTTTGCTGAGCTTCATCAGCAGCAGCCCCAGGAAACGACCTAACTGACACAGCAGGGCGGCGGGCAACAGGGTCAGCAGATAGAACAGCCCCACGGCCAGGAACAGTAGCCAGTTGCGCGGATCGAGATAGGCCTGCCAGGGCAGGGGCTGGACTTGCGGGATAGGTTTGTTTTTGTCAGACATCCGGGCAATTCTAGCCGTGCATCGGTGCAGTGACAAATAGGTTTTGAATTTTGGCCTATGCTATGATTACCGTTTGCGAAAAAGCACCGCAATTCGATGTGCCATAAGTATTACAATGACGCGTTATGAAGATCCGACTTCCCCTGTTCGATAATGCCCATGTCCTGATCCTGGGCGATGTCATGCTCGACCGCT
>DKAX01000150.1 GCA_002450975.1 Proteobacteria bacterium UBA6915 | reverse complement strand
CGGCGGTTCGCTTGGTAGCCATGATGCCGGCTCCCCGTGCCACCGCCAGCACATCCCCCTTTTTATGCCCTCCGCTGACAATCAGCTCCAGGGTGTCGGGTAACATACGTATGTATCCCTCTGCGACCGCAACCCGCTTGGTCACGGATTTATCGCCGACGTCGACCATACGGGCTTCGCCGCGCTCATTGAGATGGGTCAATTTTGTCATTCGGACCGAAATTCTCCCAAAGTCACCATTTAATTTCAGGCTTCAAGCCGGTATCTATTGCGTCGATATGCATAGATAATAGAATAATGCCGGTATTGTACACAGAAAGGAGGGCGATCATGACTGTCCGGGTAAAATACTTCGCCAGTTTACGCGAGCTGACTGGCCGCGACAGCGATGAAATCGAAGCGGCGCCCACCATGACTGTTGCCGACGTCTGGGGCAGCCTGATGAAAGATGTGGAAATGCCCACCAACACCTTGATGGCCGTCAATNNGCCTTCTTTCCGCCGGTCACCGGCGGCTGATCATGCTCATTCATGTTACCGACCAACCGCTAGATCCCTGGCGGTTGATACAGGATTATCAACGGCAGCATCCAGACCTGGCCGGCCATTTCGGCGCCACCAGCATCTTCATCGGTACAATGCGTGACTTCAACGAAGGCGACACAGTCCAGGCTATGACACTGGAACACTATCCGGGCATGACCGAACGCTACCTGCAAAAAATCAGCGACGAGGCACTCCGGCGCTGGTCAGTGCTCGATACCTTGATCGTTCACCGCTACGGCGACCTGCTACCCACCCAACCCATCGTAGTCATTGCCGTCTGGTCGGCCCATCGCGCAGAGGCCTTTGACGCCTGTCGTTACCTGATCGAGGAGCTTAAATCTCGCGCCCCCTTCTGGAAAAAAGAACAAATGGAAAACCAGCAAAGCCGCTGGGTCACACACAATACCCCGTCCTGATCTATTAGCAATTTTTATCCTCCATTAAAGAACCCCAGGGTGAATTGAATTTGAAATTCGCCCGGAAATCGTGAATAGTTGACTGCTGGGGATTGGTGAGGGGGTACCCATATTATTTACACTACTAATGCGTCCTCCCCCTCTGCTTAAAACAAATATGTAGTACTTGGAGGAGATTCACATGCAAATGAAAAAGAAGTGGCTTGTCGCCATGCTGTCCGTCGCTTTGGCGCCGGCGTTGATCAATAAACCCATCATGGCTGCTGACAAAGACGATGCAGGCCATGGTCATGACTACCGTACCTTCCACGCCGACGGCAAAATCGAATACGGCGATATCGGCGACTCCTACACCTCTGACCTGGTCATGTACCTGGCCGGTAATCAGTTCATGGTAATGGAAGAGCTGATCAAAGACTTTCAGAGCAAAAATCCTGATATCAAATCTGTCTATGTAGAGACCATTCCTCCCGGACAGATCCTCAAAGGCCAACTGTTACAGCAGGGCAAGATCGAAGGCAAAGACACTGCCATGAATCCCGACATCTACGCTTCTGTGAATTTGGGCCACCTGAAACAGCTCAAGGGCAAGGGCAAGATGGACAAATACATGGTCTACACCCACAACAAGCTGGAGCTGATGGTTGCCGCCGGTAATCCCAAAGGCATCAAAGGCCCCGAAGATCTGGCCCGTGACGACATCGTTCAGTCTCACCCTAATCCGCTGACCGAAGGTATCTTCAAGTTCTACGGCTCTGAAATGCTCAAAGACATGAACCTGCATGCCAAGGTCACTGGCGGCAAAGAGTGTAAAGGTTGCTGGGCGGTAGAAGGCAAAACCTGGTTCACCGAGCGTCACCATCGTGAAACCCCACACCGCATCGAAAACGGTGAGGCCGATGTCGGGATCGTCTGGACCACCGAGATTGTTGAAGCCAAAACCGAAGGTCGCAAAATCGAAGGTGTAGCCATCCCTGCCCCGCTGAACAAACAGGAAAAAGTGGCCTATGCCATCGGCGCTCTGAAGGAAGGTCGCAATCAAAAGAATGCGGCTAAATTCCTGGAATACCTGGCCACCGAAAAGGCCCAGGACATCTATGCCAAATACGGCTTCCTGAAGGCCAGCAAGGAAGAGCTCTCACTGAAGGAAATCCCCGCGCCTAAGGGCTAAGGTTTTCTCCAATCAGTCCCAAAAACCGCCGGTTAGCCATACCGGCGGTTTTTTTGTTCCTTTCACCAACTCAAACAGTTCCGATCTACACTATGCTTAGCGAACCCTTTCATATTTTAGGAGATCAGAGGCATGTCTAATATTTTGCGCCTCATCGGCACCCTGTTCTTACTCGCTCCATTGAGCCAACCCGCACTGGCGCAGGAGGTTACCCTGGACTTTCAGGGCATGACACTGAATGGCAATTTAGAACTGGCTGATGAGAAATCGCTGGCAGACCCGGTGATCCTGATGGTGCACGGCACCCTGGCCCACAATGGCATGGAGATACAAAAGACCTTGCAAGAGATGTTGCGCGAGCGCGCAGTCAATACCTTAACCATCACCCTGAGCCTGGGCATCAGCAACCGCAAAGGATTCTACGATTGCGCCCAGCCGCATAACCACCAGCACACCGACGCCCTGGCGGAGATCGCCGCCTGGATAGACTGGCTCAAAGGGCAGGGCAGCAAGACCATCTATTTGCTGGGCCACTCGCGGGGTGGTAATCAGGTAGCTTGGTACGCGACAGAAAACAAACAACCGTTAGTCAAGGGAGTCATTCTGGTCGCCCCGATGAATTGGGATGAACAAAGCGAAGCTGTCGACTATCGCAAGCGTTACGAAAAAGATCTCGCCCCCCTTCTGGCTGATGCGGAAAAGCGCATGGCCGAAGGCAAAGGGCAGGAGTGGCTGGAACATACGGATTTTATCTATTGCAAAGATACCAAAGTCAGCGCAGCCTCCTTCGTCTCATATTACAAGCCCGATAAACGCCGCCACACACCCGGCCTGTTGAAATCCATCCCGCAAAAGACCCTGGTCTTTGCCGGCTCAGCGGACACCTCGGTGGTTGGTTTGGAAAAACAGGTTCCCCCGGTGGCCGATGGCGAACATATTCAGTTCCAGCTGATCGACGGGGCGGACCATTTTTTCCGTGACCTTTACGCCGAGGATGTGGCGGACGCCATTTTGGCCTTTATGGCAGAATAACAAACTCGACCAAACGGTATAAGAATGCAGGCCCGTTTTGCGGGCCTGCATTCAATTTTCGCAAACCTCCCCAAATCCGGTCTCCCCATAGTTGCCGTCCCAGGGCAATAGGCTGAGAAATACACACAAACTGTCTCAACTACATGCCTGAAGGAGCCGCCTCCCCTGTCATAACCTTACCCTCAAGCTATTCATTGCCCCACCCGATACCCCCCGCAGGTGCGTAATGGAAGTCAGCGGCACCAAAGTTCCATTCAATATCAAAGAGAGGATCCAATCATGGGGAAACTTACAAATATTACCAAGATGTTAGCCATTGCCGGCCTGGCATCCAGCCTGATGGTCGGCTGTCAAAAAGAGGAATCGGAAAGTGATGTCACCTTGAGTGGCACCATGTCCATGTCCAGCAGTGCGGCGGTCTCCGGCATGGCCGGCCAGATGAAGGCCAGCACCGTGCCCACAGACTATGTGCTCTATTGCGTGACCTTCACCTCGCCACCCAATGCCGGCACCGGTGAATTCGATGCGCAGGGGGAGTTTTCGGTCACCATCAGCGACGCGGCTAACACCGCCATCGGCTGTTTCATCAACCTGAAGGCCGACAATACCACTGTAGCCACCCTGACCTTCGAAACAGGCGAATCCGGCGGTATGGATGATGGTACGACCAGTTCGCCGGCCCTGGCTGGCGGCGCTTACAAAAAGCTGGTCATCAATTTCGACCCGGTAACCGGAGAGGCAACCGTTGATATCTCTGCCTATACCCTGGCCGACGTGCAAAAGGATGCCGGTGACCTGGTCTCCAACCTGTCCGGCACCTGGACTGTCGCCTGTAAAGAGGGCAGCGCGGATTATGACACCTGTACCTTTGGCGGCCCCAACGACGGCGTGGTCAAATCGGTGGATGTCTTCCTCGATCCCATCACCGCCACCGAGACCGCGTCGGGTAAACAAGTGGCCGGTATGGGCGTTTGGGCCAGCGAGGCCTATTATCGCGAATGCGGCGCTACCGAGGGTATGCCCAGCGGTATGGCCTCCGGCCTGAGCGACATCATCGTCGGCGGCACCAAGGCCGATGGCACCATGGGCTCACTGGCTGGCACCTTCACCGGCTTTTACACCGTGGCCAGTCAGGCACCTTACAATCTGGACCTTGCCAAGAATGAGATCGTGGGACAAAAACTGGTCGACCTGATGAACGATTCCACATTCGCCGGCAAGTATCAGGGCGGTTTCAACCTGCCTTGGGACAACACCAACACCTGCCCGGCGGCGGGAGCCCTCGATCCGACCAATGCCCACCACCGCGCCTGTATCGTGGCCCACATGGATCGCATCGCACAAGGTGATATCACCGTTGCCAACGGCGGTTGCTACCCACGCGCCGACAGTCGCCTGTGGGAATCGTTTGCCGGTTGGAACCTGGATTGGGTTAGCCAAATCCGCGATGCCGGTATCGTCCTGAGCTATGGCGCACCCCAGATCAAACACCGCATGACCATCATGCCCATGGAGATCATGAGCAGCAAATCGGTGGTCGCACATGACGAGTGGCACAATGAATGGACCCGCTATGATCAGACCACCAGCACCAACCGTCGCTGCGTGGAAGACTCCAAGACCATTATCAACATCAACCTGAGCTCTAGCACTGCCGGCAGCGGACAGTTCGTCGAGACCCGTTACGAGCAATGCGAAGGCGATGCCGCCTCTGAGCCCAAGACCAAGGTGCAAGAGGTCACCTTCACCAAGGTGCAATAACGTAAAATCGGGTTAATTCAACCTGGGCCCGCCTCCAACCGGAGGCGGGCCTTTTCTTTTGGCGCGCCGGTTGCTTAAAAATCGGGCATTTTCATCAGTTTTTTCTGTATAATGCGCGCCTTTGCCGCCTGTGGCACCTGTGAGGAACACCCCCTTGATCGAAAAGTTACGCAATATTGCCATCATCGCCCACGT
>DKAX01000112.1 GCA_002450975.1 Proteobacteria bacterium UBA6915 | reverse complement strand
CGCCTCGGACTGCAGCTTCAACTCATTGATGGTCTCACCTGCCGCATCCTCGTCACGGACCCGTATCACCTTGATCATAAATGTTCCCCGCAGTGGTCTATCAGTTATTAGCGTCCTGCAGGCCGGTTTGCTTGAACAACCGGCAACTGCGGACTATCGATAGAAACAATTATAGGAGAAGGAAAAATCCATGCCTTAGGCGGTCGCCACAGCCAGCGCCGCAGCTGCAGCCTTACCAGTCTCTATCGGCGCCTTCATCGAGACCAGGACCGCCTCCAGTGCATTCAGGCAATAGAGAATATTCTTGGGATTGCTGGCGAACCCCATCTGGCCAATACGCCAGATCTTGCCCGCCAGTTCGCCCAAGCCGGCGCCGATCTCGAGATCGAACTCCTGCAGCAGGCGCTGACGCACCTTAGCCTCATCCACGCCGGCGGGGACGCCGATGGCATTGAGCTGGGGAAGGCGCTCCGCTTCCGGTACGATAAATTCCAAGCCCATGGCCTCGATACCGGCACGCAAAGCCTGATGATTTTGTGCATGGCGCTGCCAGGCGTTTTCGATACCCTCTTCATGTAATATGACCAACGATTCATGCAGGCCATACAGGGGATTTATCGGTGCTGTGTGGTGGTAGACCCGCTTACCCTTATCACCCCAATAGCCCATGACCAGGGTCAAATCCAGAAACCAGCTGGCGACGCGCTGTTTACGCGCCTTGATACGCTCCACCGCCCGGTCACCAAAACTGACCGGGGCCAAACCGGGCGTACAGGAGAGACACTTCTGACTGCCCGAATAGACTGCGTCGACCCCCCACTCGTCAACCAGCACCGGCGAACCACCCAAGGAAGTCACGGCGTCGACTATGGTCAGACAGTCAAATTCACGCGCGATGGCGCACAACGTGGCCGCGTCCGATTGCGCACCGGTAGAGGTCTCGGCATGAACAAAGGCAACCACCTTGGCATCCCGATGGGCCTGTAAGGTCTCGCGCAACTTGTTAGGATCAACGGCGCGCCCCCAGGGATCCTGCACCATCACCGCAACGCCACCGGCGCGTTCCACATTCTCTTTCATGCGTCCGCCGAATACACCATTCTGGCAGACGATCACCTTGTCACCCGGCTCGACCAGATTGACGAAGCAACTTTCCATACCGGCGGAACCTGGTGCCGAGACGGGTATGGTCAGGGTATTTTTGGTCTGAAAGGCGTATTGCAGCAGGTATTTCAGCTGTTCCATCATGGCGCCAAACTGCGGGTCCAAATGGCCTATTGTCGGACGCGCCATGGCCGCCAGTACCCGTGGATGCACGTCCGAGGGACCTGGCCCCATCAAGGTTCTGACCGGTGGAACAAAGGATTGAATCTGCATGAACGCCCCCTGCTAATTAACCATACAAAGAGGCGTGAGTATAAGGGGATTGCCTGAACTGGGCAATCCCGATCAAAACACGAGGAAATTAATGTTCGTGGTGATGCCCATGATCATGATCACCCTGTTTGGCAGCGGCGCCCCCCGCAGCATCCTTCTTAACCACAGCGGCAGTAAAGGGAACCTCGGCACCGCCCAGTAACACCAATGTGAAATTCAACTGGTCTCCCGCATGCACCGCCTGCCGGGCATTGAACAACATCACATGACGCCCCCCCGGTGCAAATTCCAGCGAGGCACCGGCCGCGACACTGACTTCGCTCAGACGCTTCATATGCATCATTCCGGCGTGGTGTTCCGTGATATGCAGTTCCGCGCGCTCGAACTCCTTGCCCTTAATATCGGTCACCACAATGGGTTGGGCAGACGCATTCTCCAGGGTCATGTAAAGGGCATGCACCTTGGCGCTGGGCGGCGCTTCGCGTACCCAGGCGTTGACCACGCGTAGCGACTGTGCGGCCCAGACCTCACCGGACAACAAAGCCAGGCATAGGACGGTAACAACTCTTTTCATAACTTCACCCGTTGAAATGTTTGTAGAAATGACGCACCACTGACTCGATCTCTTTGCCGTAGTGAGGCGGTAATATATAACCGCGGATCAAGCCATCACCATCAACTAAATAGACCCCAGCATAATGATTGACCAGATAGTTCCCCTTCTCAATATCACCTTCATAGTCGTAATTGATACCGAATACCTCAGCGAGAATATCGATCTGGTCCTTGTCACCACTGACACCGTTGAAACGCTTGTCAAAATAGGCGACAAAGTCTCCCATCACTTTAACTGTATCGCGTGCTGGATCGACCGTGATAAAGGTTACCTGAACCTGATCCTGTATTGAGGGCTCCTCGCCCAGACGCTTATAGGCGTCAGCCAGTTCGGTCAGCGTGGTGGGACAAACATCGGGACAATGGGTATAACCAAAAAACAGCAGGCTCCAGCGGCCATCGCTCAGACGGGAACTATCAAAGCGTTCTTCGCGCTGATCCAGGAGCGAGAAATTGGGCAAGGAAATGGGTGGATCGACAGTGAACACGCCATCGAAGGCAGAAACATCTGGCGCCCCAGGATCACGCTGCCAGACCCAGACAATCAGGGACAGCAGTAAAACCGATGCCAAAAAGAGTAATGTGCGTTTAGAAATCTGCATAGTACAACCTGTAAACGTGTCGACAGCGAGCTAGCGGGAAAAACCACCTCAATCGCCGCCGTCAGTAGGCAATATGGACGCCAGTATACAATATTTTCGATGTATTAATGTTGGTGGGAATGGTGATGTCCGGATCCCTTGACGGACACCATGGCCTTCGTCCTGACTTCCAGACCATTGGAAAAAACCAGCACCAGCGGAATCTCCTCCCCTTCCACCAGCCTTTGCCGGGGACGATATAGCATGAAGTGATACCCAGCCGGGGAAAGCACCAGGGCCGAATGAGAGGCGAGCAAAACCTGGCCTACTGCACTCATGGTGTCAAAGCCGTTGATCGATTCAAACTTGTGAATTTCTATCCTTTGAAAATAACTGCTGCGCACCTCAGTCAGAAACAGATCCTCCGGACCCAGGTTTTTTATCTCCATGGAGGCCATGCGCCCCTGTTCCATAGCCATCCTCGGCCCAATGGCAGCGCTATTGACCTGAACCTGCCCGGCCGCCTGCGCACAAAACAACAGACCTGACAAAGTGATGAATACGACCCACCTGCACATAAGCGAATACCACAGTTATACATTTATGTAATAGGCGAAGAGGTCGAAAATCCGCTCGCCCTTTATCTGCTCAGACGCAATAAAATATCCGGTTTTCGATCCTCAAGATCGTGTCCGGTGCGTAATGCCTGCTCAATCAGGGCCAGTGCCTCGTCGGCCTTCATACCCCAGATAAACGGAATTTCACCAAACTGCGCCCGATAACGCCTGAGAGCCTCGTCCAAAGTCACGCCGATTTCCTCGTCAGCCAACCGTAATGACGAGGATATCGGCCGCTCACGAGCGGGCCTGAGGCTATATTTCGACAAGCTAATTGCCAGTAAACGGCAACGAAACTCAGATATCCGATTGATCCAACAGTCGTTTCACCAAGTCCCCGCTAGGATCTGGTCGGCCCAGTTCCTCTACCGGGGTCCAGGACATATCGGCCTCCAAGCGGTAACTGCCAATAAACCGGTGCGGTGGGCTGCCTGCCCACTCCTGGGGTGACAACATGGAAAAATAGTTGCCTTCCCCCTTCTCGTACAGGTGATAGATCCGACCGGGAATGCGCTTGAACTGGCACTGAGCCTGGTGCAACACCTTATCTCGGCTGGCCTCGTCCAAAATGTTGCGCGCCTGCGCCTGCAGGGAACGGATCTGATCGGCAATAACCCTCAGCTTGGCACTAACCCGATGATTTACCTGCGCATCGGCCTGCTCGATCTCGCGTGCCAGATCCACCAGCTTAATGGCCGGCGCCAATCTGCTGACCGGATAGGGCGCATGACGCTCCTCACCCTGGTGATTCTCCCCCTGGTACCCCTTCTCGTCTTCACTCACAACGTCAACCACCTATGCGCCTGTCAATGGACCTCCGAAGCTGCTGGCCCGGAAACAAAAAGTTTATGCATAATAAACGACAACGGCCGATAATAGCGCCATCATTATTCTTTTACACGCGAGGATCTTCATGGCTAACAAAACCCTGCTAATCACAACGCTTTTACTGACACTCCATGCAGCCAACGCTTTGGCGGAAGGTGATGCGCAAAAGGGCCAGGTGCTGGTCGACAACAACTGCGTCTCCTGTCATGACCACAGCATATACACCCGCCCCAATCATATCGTTACATCTTACGGGGAACTCGTCGCCCGGGTGGAATTTTGCGAGACGCAAAACGGTAAAAATTGGTCGGCACAACAGATCGCCGATGCGGTATCCTATCTAAACAAGGCGTTCTATAAATTTAAATAACGAAGCTACGGCCATGTCCTAATGAACCTGCAGTTTTTCGGCGCAGCCCAGGAAGTCACCGGCTCTTGTTTTCTGCTCAGCCATGAACAGTTCAAGGTGCTGGTCGACTGCGGGCTCTACCAGGGCGACAGGCAAAGCGAGGAACGCAATAGCCAACCCTTTCCGTTCAATCCCGCCGAGGTGGATGCTGTTATCCTGAGCCACGCCCACCTCGATCACTCCGGGCGCCTGCCCCTGCTTGTCAAACAGGGTTTCCGGGGACCGATTTACACCCAACGCGCCACCCGGGATCTTTGCCGCATCATGTTAAAAGATGCGGCCTACCTCAACGAAAAAGAGACCGAGTGGGAAAACCGCAAACGTGAGCGCAAGGGACTCAAACTGTTGACGCCGCTGTATACGCAACAGGATGTCAACGCCTGCATGCGCCAATTCAAGGTAATCGACTACGACCAGAAAAAAAGCCTGATGCCAGGAGTCGAACTGCGCCTGCGCGATGCAGGACACATACTGGGCTCCGCCATTCTGGAGATTTGGCTGAGCCAGGGGGAACTCACACGTAAACTGGTCTTCAGCGGGGACCTTGGCCACCATCACGCCCCCATACTGCGCAACCCCACAATCGTAGACCAGGCGGATCTGGTCATCATGGAGAGCACCTATGGCGACCGCCAGCATCGATCCTGGCAACGCACCTGGGATGAATTGCATGACGTGCTGCAACAGGCACAGACAGATGGCGGCAACATATTGATTCCCGCCTTTGCCGTCGGCCGCACACAGGAGTTGCTCTACGCCTTTACACACAATTTTCAGCAATGGCAGATGCAACAATGGACGCTGTTTCTCGACAGCCCGCTGGCCATTGAGGCGACCCAGGTCTATGCCCGACATCCCGATCTGTATGATATGGAGACTGTGCAGGAACAACGCCTGAACGGCAGTACCTTTATGCCGCCCAATCTGCACCTGAGTCGAACCGCCAATCAGTCCATGGCGATCAATCGCATTAGCAGCGGCGCACTAATCATTGCAGGCAGCGGCATGTGTGAAGGAGGGCGTATCAAACACCACTTGAAACACAATATCTGGCGACGTAATTGTAATGTTATTATCGTAGGGTTCCAGGCGCGCGGGACCTTGGGCAGGCAACTGGTCGATGGCGCAAAACATATTCGACTGTGGGGTGAAACTGTCCAGGTAGCGGCCCGGATTCATACCATTGGCGGATTTTCCGCCCACGCCGACCAGAGCGGATTGCTCAACTGGTACCAGGAATTTCACAATCGTCCGCCGCTGGTATTGATTCACGGTGAAGAAGAGGCTCAAAAAGAGTTGCAGCAAAAGATCAAGACCAACTTAAATGTCGATGCCCACATCGCACAACCCGGACATCGCCTGGACCTTTACGGTATGCGCTGGCTGCATAATCTTTAGACACCCAAGGTTATTTGCCAACCAAAGTCTACATCCTTGCGACACTGCAATTCTTCTATATCGCCCCAGGAGACATCGATACAATCAATTTCGTCACTATCCCTGACACCCGCGCGATAGCAATACTCCTTAAACTCACCCCAGGTGATTTTACGGGCCTCCTGTGCTTGCTCGACAATCTCCAACTCTGATTCGACTACTGCCATGTTGCCAAAACCTTGCTAAAAACTTCGCAAAAGTATGCCATGGCCTAAGCAAAATAAAAACGAAGCACCATGCTTGGGTACTTCGGTATTCGCTATGACTTTTTCGACTAATCAGAGAGTTACTATTGCGGACCCGAAGGATCCTTCTTCGCCTTGCGCAGCTGATCGAGGGGAATCACCACATCCGTACGTGCCGACGGTTCGTCGGTAAAACGCGGACGTTGCGCTGAAGGCTGACCAGTTTGCTCGGCCAATTCCTGCTCACGCTCGGAAATCAGCGCCAGACAATCGCGTAAATTAACCAATGTTTCATCGCTCAACGGATGACGCATCCCAGGCGGGGTAGCGGTATCTTTGATAATTCCCGTCAACGTGAATTTTACCGCGCGTAATATGCGTTCTTCCTTACTCAGAGACTCTTCTGTCACGACCATACCTCTCATTATCCGGTAATTCCTCACTGACGAATTCCGGCAAATACACTCTCAAAGAACCATCTCATTCGCCACCAGCAAGCGCTCCAATTGGCCTGCCGTAACCGGCCTACTGTACAAGAAACCTTGAACGATAGTAACCCCTGCCTCTTTAAGAAATTCCAACTGTTCTTTACATTCAACACCTTCGGCAATGACCTGCAGATTCAGGCTGCGCGCCATTGCGACTATCGCCCGGCACAGGCTGGCATCCTCCGAGCGTCGATTGGCGTTTTGCACGAACGAGCGATCAATTTTCAAGGTATTGAAGGCATACTTGCTGAGATAGCTCAACGACGAATACCCCACACCGAAGTCGTCCAAGACAACGCCGACACCCAGCATCTTGATTTTTTCCAGTGTAATGCGCGTCTGCTGCTCATCGGCCAATAGGGTGCTTTCAGTGATTTCAAGCTTCAATCGCTCTGGTGGGCAGCCACTGACCCTAAGCAGGATTTGTAAATTCTCGACAAAACCCTCATCGCGTAACTGACGACTGGAAACATTTACCGCCAGAACCAATTGATCAAAACCCTGCCTATACCACTGCGTCAGCTGTCGACAGGCGTCGGCCAACACCCAACTGCCAATCAAATCGATCATACCGGCGGATTCCGCTACCGGTATAAAGATGGAAGGCTCAACCTCCCCCAATGCACCATTACGCCAACGCAGCAGGGCCTCCACACCAACCACCTGACCATCGAGCAGATTCACTTGCGGTTGGTATACCAAATACAACTCTTTGTTATCCAAAGCCTGACGCAACTCGGACTCCAGCGTCATACGCTCCCTGGCCTGCAAATTCATATCATCGGTATAGAAACAATAGGTATTGCGACCCTCTTCTTTTGCCTTATACATTGCTGTATCTGCATTGCGTAACAATACGCCTACATCTTCCTGATCTCCCGGAAAACCGGTAATACCGATACTGGCCGAGAGAAAAAAGTTGTGGCCATCAAGCACAAATGGCATTGCCACCGATGTCAGAATCTTCTCCGCGACCAACTCGGCGTCAACCATAGTGTTCAGCCCAGCCAGAATAACCAGAAACTCATCACCGCCCAGTCGCGCCACCGTATCCTGCTCACGCACACACGACTGTAGACGAATGCTAACCTGCTGCAGCAGGCGGTCACCCCATTCGTGGCCCATGGTGTCATTGACATGCTTGAACATATCGAGATCGACGAATAACACGGCGGCGCTTTTTTTGTAGCGGCGGGCATATTTCACCGCCTGATTAAGGCGATCATTGGCAAGTAAACGATTCGGCAAACCAGTCAGGGTATCGTAATTTGCCTGACGCATCAGCTCGGAACGCGCCACCTCGCGCTCAGTGACATCATCCACCAAGGCCGCAACGCCAATAGCACGACCTTGCTCATCCACCAGGCGCGTCAGATGCCATTCACAAATTATTTGCCGGCCGGTGCGTGTTATGCTGGCATTGGTCTGACGCAGCGTGGTCTTGCGTTCCGGCATCAAATCACTTAGCTGCATCGGACGCTCGGTTTGCGGAAGAATTCTCTCCATACCCTGCCCCAGGGCGCTATCANNCCCGCCATTCGTGATCCCATTCGATCACTGCCAACGGCGTATGCTCGATGTGCAAGGCAAGTCTCTGCTGCGACAAGGCGAGGCTCTGGTGCTTTCTACGTAGCTCCTGCTCAATCAATACGCGCTCGGTGACATCATAGGCAATACCCTCCACAGTTTTTACAGAACCATCATCGCCAAAAACCGGCACTTCACTTACCTGCAAATAACAGAGCTCACCGGATCGATTACGTACTTCAAGATCATAAGGCGGAACGACAAGCCCTTTCAGCGACAGCCTCATATTTTCTCTGGCCCGATCATTCAGGGCAGCATCAGTGGCCATCGTTATAAAATGATATTTGACAACATCCCGACTGTAACCCAACACCTGCTCAAATGAGGGACTCAAATAGGATAATTGATGGTCATGGTCATAGGCATAAAAAAAGACTACATCACCCAGATTCTCAACCAGTTGACGAAATCTTTTTTCACTGCGTGCCAGTCGCGCCTCCACCCATTTACGCTGGGTTATATCGCGCACCACGTGAATCATGTAGCCTGAATCAAACTCCCCCAAACCGTGCGCCAGAGAAAAGCGAAACCAACCACTCCCCTGTTCAACGGACAACATCAACTCCTTGGATTCTACTCTCTCACCGCGGGAAATGGCCCGGCACAGGGGACAATCCTCCACGGCCAGGGCAGAGTTATGAAAAAGATTATGACAATGTTGACCAACGAGTTCATTGACAGCCACCCCGGTCCACTTTTCAGCCTTGCGATTGGCCTGACGTATGATCCCCTGGCGGTCCACCGCCAAGGTAGCATCGGGTATAGCGTCATAGATACCGGCCACTTCCGTCAGTGTGTGCAAGGGGAATTGCAGGGCAACGCGTATAATTGCCTCATAGACCATCCAGTAGGAAAACAACTTGAACACATGGCCGACCAGATTGGATAAGCCGTAGGCGTCTACATACAAGGTAAAGGCAAGCTCGGACACAATGGTAAAGCCGACCGCCCATAGCATCTTCGTACGCACCAGTTGACTGCGAAGTTCAATCTTGCGATAAAAAAGAACTGCTGTAACAGCAAGTATTGCCACCACCACATACTCCAAAGTCACTTTGGTCGATGTCAAACCAAAGCCGGACTGGTAGAGCAAGGGAAAACTCTCCGCAAACACCGCTACTATCACCACAGCCGCGATCAAACCAAACACACTCATCAGTCGAGACCGTTTGATGGTATGGCGAGTAACGAATATGGAAGACAGAAGCAACAAGGCCTCCAACAGGCGGGTAAAAGTCCAGAAACCCGTACTCAAATCATCACGCGAACTAGCAACTAATTGCATACCTGGATAGGTAGCAACATGACAAATATCGAGGATAGCAATCCAGAAATAGCCCAAACCCAGGTACATCAAGAAGTGGTTACGGGAAAAGGTGTAGGTATGCCAAGCCACAACGGTCATGATGAAGGCTACGATGATAGTCGCCAACTCTGCCAGGAAATGAAACGCAAGGTAGTTGTAACGGGAAACCAGGACAAGCAGGGCCGAGGCACCGGCGACAAAAAGCCAGCGATGCCAGCGTGGCAAGCTGTCGATCCATGATTCGGAAGACATAGTCGTTACATTTTGCTGAAAGGGCTCCAGGAAAGTACTCTTAAGACTATGAAAAGCCCTTCTAATACGCAAACTTATCCCTTGTACATAAACCCAAGTTCATGAATGTTTACAATTCAATCCAATAAAAAAAGGGCTCTATGAGCCCTTTTTTATTCACTATATATTTTGTCCGTACTACGCCGGTTGCGCCACCACCTGGCTGGCACGATTAAACGCCCCCAAGTCATGCACGTTATCCACCGCCAACTGTTTCAGTTTTTTCATAGCAATTTGACTGCGCGTACCGCTGTTGCAGTAGAGCAATGAAACGGAATCCTTGAATACAGACAAATGGTGCTCCAGCTCCTCCAAAGGAAGGTTCAAGGCGCCAGGCAAATGGCCATTGGCAAATTCGTCGGGACCACGGACGTCGATGACCTGTGCGCCACCGGCCAACAGGTTTTGTGCTTCGGTCAGAGCGATAGGCACTGACCAGCGGCCCAATAACCGCATCAGACCTTCATACATCCATGACAACGTACAGAAATGGGTAAAGATGACAATGGCCTGCAAGGCCAGCAACATACCGCCCACGATCCAGGCGGCCTCGTTCATACCCAGCAACATCAAACTACCGGAGATGGTATTCATCAGGCCGGCGGAGAAACAGGCCAGACGGCGCTGAAAGGGATTGGGGGGCAAGGTTACCTTGCTGCCAAACAGATGGCGTACCACATGGTTATAAAGCAGATCCATAGGATGGGCGGACGGGGCGAAAAAGGCCCAAATGCCCAACAGGGCAACAGCAAACAGAATCATCGGCTGTACTGTAAGCAGGCCATATAACGCCACCAGTGAACAGGCAGCCGGGGTAAAACGCAGCCCCCATTCCAGCTCTTTCAATTGAGCCGGTGTGTAGGTCTGGTAGCCCTGTTGAAACAGGCTTTTCTGTTGAAACGACATCTCTTTCTGCGCGCTCATGCTCTCCTCCTGTGCCGATAGAAATTCAAAACGGCCGGCATTAAACCATACACCGGCTGAGGCAATCAAGGCGGGACAAAATCGAAGGGGGAGTGTTTCGCAAAAAAAAACCCCGGCGCAGGCCGGGGTCTCTTAAGAATCTGATTTTTTCAGGCTGCGTTGACCCGCACTGCCTGCGGTCCCTTGGGCCCTTGTTCGACGTCGAAGCTGACCTTCTGGCCATCCTTCAAGGTGCGAAAATCGCCATCATCTTTGGTTTGTATCGCCGAATAATGTACAAACACGTCTTTACTGCCGTCATCCGGGGTGATAAAGCCGTAACCCTTGGATTGGTTAAACCACTTAACTATTCCGTTTTGCATTGCATGACCTCGATATAAAGAAATAACAGGTAGCGTGTTCAGACTCGGCGGCGCTTTTCACACAGGGAAAACATCCGATGGGCCGGGACAAACCACTTTTAGACTATAGACTCAGAATATCGGTCCAGCCAGCAACTCCTGAAGAAAAATATCAACGGCTTAGCTTAATTTGACCGGCTTCACGCAAGCCGCCGCCCGGCGCGCCCGCTCACGGCACTCCTCGCTGTCACTGCCGCAGGCCAGGGCCACCCCCATACGCCGCCGTTGGAAGGCCTCCGGCTTGCCGAACAGGCGCAGCTCGGTGCCGGGGATGCGCAAGGCCTCTGCCACGCCTTCGAAGCCAATCCCCTTGGCCTCCATGCCACCGTAGATCACAGCACTGGCACCGGGCTGGCGCAGGCTCACATCCACCGGCAAGCCGAGGATGGCGCGGGCATGCAGGGCAAACTCGCTCTGTACCTGGGTGATCATGGTCACCATGCCGGTATCATGGGGGCGGGGACTCACCTCGCTGAACCAGACCTGGTCACCCTGGATGAACAACTCCACCCCGAACAAACCGCAGCCGCCCAGATTCTCCGTCACCTTGGCGGCGATCGCCTGCGCCCGTTGCAACGCGAGGGAGGTCATGGGTTGCGGTTGCCAGCTCTCCACGTAATCACCCTGCTCCTGGCGGTGACCGATAGGCTCACAGAAATAGGTCTGCACCTCGCCCTGTGCATTCAGGGCGCGCACCGTCAGCAAGGTGATCTCAAAATCGAAACGGATCATCTCCTCGACGATTACCCGACCGCGGTTGACCCGTCCGCCGCTCATGGCGTAGTCCCAGGCCTTTTGCACATCGTCGGGACCATGGATGGTGGACTGCCCTTTGCCCGATGAGGACATCACCGGCTTGACGATACAGGGATAACCGATACCGCCATCGATGGCCTGCTGCAACTGCGCCATATCTTCGGCAAAGGCATATTTCGATGTGGCCAGCCCCAGCTCCTCCGCCGCCAGGCGACGAATACCCTCGCGGTTCATGGTCAGCTGGGCGGCGCGGGCGGTGGGGATCACGGTCGCCAGGCCGTCGGCCTCAATACGCGCCAGTTCATCGGTGGCGATGGCCTCGATCTCCGGCACGATCAGGTGCGGCCGCTCCTGTTCCACCAGGGCGCGCAGGGCCTGCGGGTCTGCCATATTGATGACGTGGGCGCGATGGGCCACCTGATGACCAGGGGCATCGGCGTAGCGATCGACGGCGATCACCTCTACCCCCAGGCGCTGCAAGGCGATAATGACCTCCTTGCCCAGTTCGCCGCTGCCCAACAACATCACCCGGGTGGCCCCGGGGCTTAACGGTGTACCTATGATCGCCATCGCACTCTCCCGAAAAAGTTTCCCGCCTTATAACGTAAAATAGTCACCCTGGCCACTGCACAGTCGTAACGAACCGGTCGATAATGTGTCAGTGAGTTTTATGCAGGAAGTCTTATGTCCAGATTGAACCGATTCTTATATATAGGCATCGCTGCGTTGTTGCTGTCCGCTACGGCATGGGCCGACGCCGGCAAACAGGTCAGCGACATTCTCAATCATGCGGAAGCGCCACCGGGTGTGGTATTCGAGATCGTCAGCGGCAACCGCGCCCGCCTGGACAGCGCCATCCCCGAGGTCAAGGAGTATGCCCGCCTGTTGCGCCAACGCTTCCCCGACCTAGCCATCGCCGTCGTCACCCACGGTAAGGAGCAGTTTGCCCTGATGACCGACAAACAAGGTGACCACAAACAGACCCACAGCCTGGTCCAGTCCCTGGTCCGCGACGACGACATCGAGGTCAGCGTCTGCGGCACCTACGCCACCATGAACGACGTCGAGGCCAAGGAGTTTCCCGACTACGTCAATGTCACCGCCGCCGGCCCGGCACGCATCAACGATTATGTCAGCCTGGGCTATATCAAGATCAAGCTGGCGCGCTAGCACCTTTACCCGCACGAGAAGTAGGACTCTGTTTACCATCGAAACCTTGATTAATCGGTAGACAAGTCCCATACTCATCCATCAGTAATCGCTAATATTCCAAAGGACGCCATCATGGTCATTGAACTGAACAGTCAAAACCTGCAGGATACCATTGAAAACAATGACATAGTCATTATCGATTTCTGGGCCCCCTGGTGCGGACCCTGCCGCTCTTTCGCCCCGGTATTTGAAAAGACCGCCGAAGAGTACCCGGATGTGACCTTTGCCAAGGTCAATACCGAGGTCGAGCAGGAGCTGGCTGGCATGTTCAATATCCGCTCCATCCCGACCCTGATGATCTTCCGCGAGCAAATCATCATCTTCGCCCAGCCCGGTGCCCTGCCCGGCGAGGCCTTGAAGCAAATCCTGGACAAGACCAAAGAGCTGGATATGGAACAGGTACGCGCCGACATCCTGGCCCAGGAAACCCAGGCTCAGTCCGCTAACGGCTAAGTCAGCCACGATAACCCCACCCCGGCCGATGCAGGTTACGCGACCGGGGTTTTTTCTTCTCTTCTCGCCATGCCCTGCCCTGGCACGATCGCCCGAATGGTTTAAAATTCCAGCTCCACCCCATCGTACGCAAGGGACCACTTATGAGCTCGGATAAGACCTATAGCGGCATCCACAATGATCGCTTCGGCGGCATGACACCCACCGGCACCTTGATCCGCGACGCCTGGGTATTCGGCCTGGTGGACGAGAGCCAGACCTGCGAAGGCTGGAATTCCAAACAACTGCAGGCCTTACATGAGCAAGTATCCCGGGCCTGGGAACCCTATGGCTTTTTGGTCAGCAACCTGCCACCGGAACTGCGCGAACGTCATGGTCGCATCCATGGCGAGGCCTTCGAGCGCGCCAGGGAGTTGGGCTGGCAGGCGGATGATTTGAGTGACGAAATCTGATAACGGTTTAGCAAAATGAACGACACCTCGCCCCCCGAACAGCAACAAGCACAGAGCCATCAACAACGCATGGCGCGCAAAAAGGCTGTGGTGGATGAAAAAAAGGCGCGCGCCGCTATCGAGCGCGGTGTCATCGTCATCAACACCGGTAACGGCAAGGGCAAAAGTTCGTCAGCCTTCGGCATGGTGGTACGCGCCCTGGGCCATGACCTGCGCGTGGGCATCGTGCAGTTCATCAAAGGTGCCTTCAGTACCGGAGAACAACGCTTCTTCTCACAACTGGCGCAAACCGACGATCGCATCAGCTATCACGTCATGGGCGAAGGCTTCACCTGGGAGACCCAGGACAAGGCACGCGATATCGCCGCCGCCGAACGCGCCTGGCAACAGGCAAAAAACCTGCTGAGCGACGCACACGTCCACCTGGTGGTGCTGGATGAACTCAACATCGCCCTGAAACACCGCTATCTGGATTTGTCGATGGTCATTGCTGACCTGCAACAACGTCCGCCCCAGCAACACGTAGTCATCACCGGCCGCGCTGCACCCGCGGAACTGATCGCCATAGCCGACACCGTCACCGACATGCAGGTGGTCAAGCACGCCTACCAGGCGGGTATCAAGGCGCAAAAAGGCATCGAACTCTGATCAGTTCGTAGCAACGCTACCGGTCCTCCATGTTGTCATAACACGACGCGGAGTGTTGATACCGTATCAGTCAAACATATCCGCCGAGGTGCTGGCGTACCAACCCTGGGCATAGCTGTACTCCAGGGCGCGGAACTGGGCATCGCCCTCGCGGGGACTGGCGCCTCCGGCATCCTTGACCGGTGTAATCACACCCGCCTCCAGACGATAGACTGCCGCCACCGAGATACCATAATCGGGGGCCACGATGCTGTAACAGGTGTTCACATAAGACGGTTCCGGCATCTCCAACCCACGCAATGCAGAAACAACAGCCATGGCGCACACCTTGCCCTGACTGCCGGCGGAAAACCCTGATTTGGGCATCTTGCCGGCGATGGAGGCGTCGCCAATCACATGGATATCCTTGTGCACCGTCGACTCGAAGGTTGTCTGATTGACCGGACACCAGCCGCTCTGATCCACCAGCCCGGCCTTGCGGGCAATGGCACCGGCCTTTTGCGGCGGAATCACATTGATCACATCGCCTTCATAGATAAAGCCGTTGTCGTTTTCCACCTTCATGGCCTTGGTGTCGACTCGCTTGACCGTACCGCCCGCCGATTTGGATACCCAGTCGATCATGCCCGGATAGAGATGCTCCCAGCCATCCTGAAACAGAGGCTGCTTGGAGAACTTATCCTTGGCGTCCAGGATCAGGATCTTGCTCTTGGGCTTGTGCTGTTTCAGATAGTGGGCGATCAGACTGGCCCGCTCATAAGGCCCCGGCGGGCAACGGAAGGGATTATCTGGCGCCGCCAGCAACACGGTACCACCATCCTTCATCGCCTCCAGCTGTTTGCGCAACAAAAGGGTCTGAGGTCCGGCCTTCCATGCGTGCGGCATAATCTCACTGGCCGCCTCGTCGTAGCCTTCGATATCGTTCCAGCGGAAATCGATACCCGGTGAAACCACCAGCTTGTCATAGGCGAGTTTTTTACCGCCCTTCAACACCACCTGCTTGCCGGCCGCGTCGATATCCACCGCCAGATCGTGGATCACCTCGATGCCGTATTTGGATTTCAGCTTGTCATAGCTGTGGGTGATCTGCTCGATGCGCCTGAGACCGCCCAGCACGGTGTTACTGAAGGGGCAGGTGACGAACTGCTTGTGCTGCTCCACCAGCGTCACCTCGATATCCGCTGACATGCGCCGGATATATTTGGCGCACACCGCGCCGCCATAACCACCACCGATGATCACCACCCGCGCCTTGCCCTTGGCGGCCAATGTGGAAAACGGCCAGCCCAAAGTACCCAGGGCACTTGCGGCGGCGGTCATCTGCACGAATTTTCTACGTGTAACCTGACTCATGCCGGCTCCTCCTATTTACCCTTGGTGCCGCAGTTGGCGGCGAAATAACCGGCGACCTGTTTGATCTCCTCGTCGGTATAGCCCTTGATATGACGCCCCATGACGGTGGAAAAGACCTTGCCATCGCGAAAATCCATCAAGGTCTTGACTATAGTGTCCGCCGAACGGCAGTCGATGGTGGGAATAGTTCCGGGACTGATGCCACCCGTACCGTGACAACCGGCGCAGGTATTGCTCAACATAGCCGCCCGACTGACCTCATCGGCCACAGCCGATGCGAAACCAAACAGACAGACGGCAATGAGCAGAGGCAGCATCTTCACCGGCATTCTGTGCCTGATGTTCATATGCCAAACCTCCTCAAAGGTTTTGATGGGTGTGTCTAGTGGATTGCACACTTAAAATGTGAATGCCGATTTACAACACAGGTGGCCGCAAAGTCAGCGTATACAAAAAGAAGGATTCAATCCCTGATTCCCGGCAGGCACAGCAAACAAGTACTGGCTGCACTTTAAGAAGTTGTTATGACCAATATACTCTTTATAACGGCAAAGCAAAAAAACTTTTAACGGATCGAAATGATTATTTAAGAAAAATACATGAGTAAATTGCTAACAAATTGTATAGTCGTTTGAACAAAAATCAGTAAATGCTTTCCGAAATCAGCCACAACATGCGTCACTAACGAGGACCATAGGACAATCCCTCCACCACGTCATTCCATGTGTTGGCGATATTGACCAGATGGTAGCCGCCACCGCCCATGGCCAGTACCCGACCGTGCCCCAACTCATCGGCCAGCAGCGACACCCGTTGGGCAACAAAACGATGAAAGGCAGGCGTCAGCCGCAGATGCGTGATGGGATCACCGGCCACACTGTCGGCGCCGCATTGCAGCAAGATAAATTCGGGACGCGCCGCGCGCAGAAACGCCTCCGCCTGCGACCACAGCGCCAACGCGTGCTCGTCACCGGCATCGGGCGGCAAAGAGAGATTCAACTTCGTCCCAATCGCATCGCCGCTACCGGTCTCGTGGTCAAAACCGGTACCGGGATAGAGATAACGGCCATCTTCATGCAAGTCGACGAAGGTCAGATGGGGGTCATGCTCGAAACTGTAAAACACACCGTCGCCGTGGTGGGCATCAATGTCCACATAGGCCACTCGTTGAATCCCATAGCGTCTGCGCAAGGCCTCGATCGCCACACCGCAATCATTAAACACACAAAAACCGGCAGCGCTGTCACGGCGTGCATGATGCAGACCGGCGATAGGCACAAAGGCTCGCCGACACTCACCCTGCATAATGGCATGCAGCGCGCGCAAAGTCGTCCCCACCACCGTCGCCGCCGCCTCATATATACCCGGGACCACCGGCGTATTCCAGACATCAAAATAGCCCTCCCCTTGCCGCGATAAATGCTTCACCCTATCCAGATATTCGGCTGTTTGAAACAACAGAATATCCTCCTCGCTGGCCGACACCGGCGCCATCAGTTGTACCTGTTTGTCTAGGCCACGGCGCATGAACTCATCATAAAAGGCGCTATAGCGTCTGGGGCCGAAGGGGTGGGATTCACCGAAGTGGTAGTGGGAGAGGGCGTCGCCGAGGAAGATAGCGGTTTGGGGAGGCATGGNNTAAGGACGGCGGGAGGTAGAACAACGCACGAGCCCATGGAAGGGCAAAGGTAGAGTAACGCAGGACGATTTCATGGATGAAATCGGTAGAGCCGAGTCGGGAACGGAGGCCGACGATTTCATGGATGGAATCGGTAGAGTCGCGTCCGGAACGCAGACCGAGCAGTTACCGAGGAGCCGTTGTCGGGATGCAGGACGAATTTAGGGATAAACGAGGTAGAGCAGCGTCAGGAACAGGCTGCCGAGTTAGAGTAACGCAGGACAATTCCATGGATGGAATCGGTAGAGTCGCGTCCGGAACGTAGACCGAACAGATACCGAAGAATGAATCCCAACGAAATGACTGATAAGTTGATGTTAATAAGCAATTGAATGAATTGTTAAATAGAAATTGGTCGTTTAATTTGGGTGTCTGGCTAGGATTGGTTAGGAAATTATGTGGATAGGAGACTGTTCCCGAGCAGGTTTTTTTTAGCCTGCACTAAACTAATGATTAGTAATTTGATTGGGGGTTGGATCACAGATTTCTCCAATACTAGATGAATCTGTGATTTGACTGTATATCTATTCAAAAGACACAGGAGGTGAAATATGCTGTATGGAAGAACAATAAAGTCTGTTATCGCCGCTGCAATTTTGGCTCTAACTTCCAGCAATGTGTTATTCACACCAATCAACGCAGCCGAAGCTGATGTTGATCCAGCGATCTTGACTTCGACGAGGTGGTTAGAATTAATTGATCAACGAAAATACCGACAAGCATGGGACGAGACATCAGAAATTTACAGACGCCAAACAACTTACGGAGAATGGGAAAACACAATAAGCGGTCTTCGTAATCGCTGGGGCGAGGTCATATCCAGAAAATGGAAATCGCGCGAAGCACTAGATCGACCACCTCGACCACCTTTCGGCACAGACGTCATGGTCGGTTTCGACACAGAATTTACAAATAATTGGCGTGTACGCGAAACAGTGAAGACCCTGCTGGAATCCGATGGTAAATGGCGTGTCTATAGCTATTTTGCAAAATAGCTTTTAAGATTTTCAAAACCGGGGTCGAGACTGTAAATAATTTTGTGT
>DKAX01000156.1 GCA_002450975.1 Proteobacteria bacterium UBA6915 | reverse complement strand
TATTTTGAGAGTGGCGGCGGAAACAGCGGTGCGGCAGAAAGCTTTGGTCAGCAGCTCGCCAACCTGCATCGGCATAGCAGTACTCAGTTCGGGTGGCACCGCGACAATACTATCGGCTCCACGCCACAACCGAATACGCCGACCCATGACTGGCTGAGGTTCTGGCGGCAACAACGTCTGGGCTTTCAGCTTGCGCTGGCGGAGCAGCATGGTGCCTCTGGCAGTTTATTACGCAAGGGAGACGCGTTACTGCAGCATATGGATGGTTTGTTCACCGACTATCGACCTCCACCTTCCCTGTTGCATGGCGATCTCTGGTCGGGGAATTACGCCGTAACGCGTGAGGGCGAGCCGATTATTTTTGATCCGGCGGTTTACTTCGGGGATCGTGAAGCAGACCTGGCGATGACGGAATTGTTTGGGGGGTTTTCCCAGCGATTTTATGCCGCCTACAATGAAGCCTGGCCGCTGGATAGTGGTTATGCGGTGCGCAAAACCTTTTACAATCTTTACCATATTCTGAATCACTTCAATATGTTCGGAGGCGGTTATGCCGGCCAGGCTGAGCGGATGACCGAGCAATTATTGAACGAACTGCGCTAGCCAACGGGATTCATTTAGTCTTGTAGAGTGGAGGCTCGCCTTCNNGGCGGGAGTAATTTTTATTCGAAAACCGCGCCCCCAGGGCAGGCGTTCGGCCACCACCATGACCACGCTGGCACCGGTACGGTGGGCCAGGCGGCCGGCGAATACCGGTGTATAGGTCATGACGCCGAAAAATGGCACGAATACTCCTGTGCCGACACCCGGATTCTGATCCGGTAAAGTGCCAATCACCTTGCCCTGTTGCAGGGCGCGCAATAAATCGCGCATTCCCTGGTTATTCGAAGGGACCAGTTTTGCCCCGAAGCGTTCGCGCCCCTGCTTGATCATGGTATCCATACCAGGGTGGCGTTGGGGCCGATACATGCTGGTCATGGGGTAGTGTCGGGATATGTACAAGCCCACCACTTCCCAGTTTCCAAGATGTGGACAGACGATAATGACCCCCTTGCCTCGAGCCAGCCCTTCCTTCAGCAGGGATTCCCCGCTGACTTCCCGCACCAGCTTCAGGACGCGACTGGCCCGACCCAGAAATAACAGCGGAGATTCCAACAGGACCTTGATAGTCGCTACCAGACTACGTCGGGTGAGACGCTGCCGTTCAACGTTGGAGAGTTCCGGGAAGCACAGCGCCAGGTTGGTTTCGGCATAGTAACGCTGTTTGGTTTTCAGACCATAGAGCAACCACCCCAGCGGGTGAGCAATGGTATGCAACACCGGCAGTGGCAGCCAGGCAATGAGTTTGAGGAAGGTCAGCAGCATGTTTTATATAGTTAAGGCAATTTTGTATGGGTTGATTATCTAAGTTAAATTAGATTCAGCCCCACATTTCGTTTAAACATTGGTCAAATATAACAACACTTTCCCACATAAAAGAAAAAAAGGGCAAAATCAACAAATCAGCGGTCAACCTGCCTCTCTTACTGATAAAAGTGGGGTGATAGCCTTCAAAATACTCTTGAAAAGGTCTTTGTTGTGGGTTTCTTCCTGTGCCAATAGCGCCTTCATGCGTGCCCGTTCAGTGGGTTTGGCAAAGCAGGCCGGACAGCTGTCTGCGATCACCGGTAATTCTGCGGCGCGAGCGAAGTCGATGGTCTGCCGCTCGCGGACATAGATCATGGGTCGAATGATCCGCACGTCACCCTCCCGGTTGGTGTAGTTGGCCTTCATAGTTCGCAGCTGACCACCGTTAAATGCCGACATGAGAAAACTTTCGGCCAAATCATCGAGATGCTGTGCCAGTGCCAGGACGTTATAGCCCTCGCGACGACAGGTGGAATACATGATGCCCCGCTTCATGCGTGAGCAGAATGCGCAGAAGGAGTCATTCTTCATCTGGGTCTTGGCCTGTTCGGCGATGGCATGACTTTCGTAGAAATAGGGAACGCCCAGTTTCGCCAGATAGGGTTTGAGGCCTGACGGATCAAAGTCCTCTACCTGGGGATCGACGGTAATTGCCGCCAGGTCAAAATGGATGGGGGCGTGGCGTTGGAAATGTCGCAGGCAATGCAGCAGGCTGAGTGAATCCTTACCGCCTGAGACACCAAGCAGGACCCGGTCGCCGTCCTGAAGCATGCCGTGTTCCACGAGGGCACGCCCGATCGGTCGCAATAAGGCCTTTGGCAATTTGATTTCATCACTCATGGGAACGAAGTGTAACGGCGCACCTGGTAAGGCGCCAGAGTTGGGCCAGCCATGCTAAACTGCGCGGCTTAATCAGCCGGGCAAGATAAAGCGAAAGCAGGTCGTGATGAGTAAATTCGAACAACTTCTACAAGAGCGTATCCTGATTCTGGATGGTGCCATGGGAACCATGATCCAGAGTTATAAACTGGATGAGGCAGGATATCGCGGTGAGCGTTTCAAAGACTGGTCTTCTGATCTAAAAGGCAACAATGACCTGCTGGTGCTTACTCAACCGCAGATTATCAAAGAGATCCATGCCGAATATCTGGAGGCCGGCGCCGACATTCTCGAGACCAACACCTTCAATGCCAATGCCTATGGCATGGGAGATTACGGCATGCAGGAACTGGTCTATGAGTTGAATGTGACCGCTGCCCAACTGGCAAGAGAAGTCGCCGACACCTATAGCACGGATGACAAACCGCGGTTTGTTGCCGGAATACTGGGGCCGATGCCAGTGACTGCCTCCATGTCCAAGGATGTGAATGATCCCGGTGCCCGCGATGTGACCTTTGATCAACTGCGTGAGGCCTATGGTGTTTCCTTGCAGGGATTGATNNTGTTTGCAATCGATGAATATTTTGAAGCGCATAACGTCAAACTGCCAGTCATGATCTCCGGCACGATTACCGATGCCAGTGGCCGTATTCTTACCGGCCAGACGCCGGAAGCATTCTGGAATTCACTCCGCCACATCAAGCCGGTCAGTTTCGGTTTTAACTGTGCGCTTGGTGCCAGGGAATTGCGACCGCATGTGGAAGAGCTGGCGGGACTCGCGGATTGTTGTATTAATGTGCATCCGAACGCCGGTTTGCCGAATGCCTTTGGCGGTTTTGATGAAACGCCGGAAATGCTGGCAGAAGAAATTGGTGACTGGGCCCGTCAGGGCTTCCTGAATATTGTTGGTGGATGCTGCGGCACGACACCGGCGCATATTCGTGCCATCGCCGAGGCGGTCAGTGCCTATCCGCCACGCCGAGTGCCGAAGGTGCCAGTGGAATGTCGCCTCAGTGGCCTCGAGCCCTGCAATATTCGAGCAGATTCCCTGTTCGTGAATATCGGGGAACGCACCAATGTGACCGGCTCAGCCAAGTTCAAACGCCTGATCCTGGAAGAGAACTACAGTGAAGCACTGGATGT
>DKAX01000138.1 GCA_002450975.1 Proteobacteria bacterium UBA6915 | reverse complement strand
GAAATCGGCGGATAAAATGGACGGCGCAATTTGATAATCAGACATGTGAAACCTCTCCGGCTCGACGTGGGTTAATCCAGCGACAAAAACGGGCACTTTACCCGATTGAGGCGTATTTTTCAGCAATTTATTGATTAGGCGCGCAGACCGGGTGGCCGCCCATCACATTTTACAATTCCCAGGTCAAGATCCCCCACCACCGGCCGTTAATTACCCCAGAAGAGTAAAAGAGATTGAGGAATCAATTGGTTATGGAACGATACAGGGTTTTCAAGTTTACAGCCGTCGCCCTGACACTCTTATATATAGGTTCATTGGCGCCAGTATGGGCAAGCGACCTGGCCAAGGAACAAGCCTTTGCCGAGGGCCTGAAACCCCAATTAGTCGCTGGCGAACTGACCCGCCTGCGCACTAAAACCGGCCTCTCCTTCGCCGCCATCTTCACCCCCAGTCAGCTGGGCTCGACAGTCGGCGGCATCGTCGTCTTGCACGATATCAATCAGCATCCTGATTGGGTGGATGTCATTTCCCCACTGCGCCGTCAGCTACCGCTCCATGGCTGGGCGACACTCTCCCTGCAAATGCCCATCACCTCCAGTGACGCCCCTTATGAACCACAAAAGCTGGTCGCCCAATCCAGCGGACGCATACAGGCGGGAATCGAGTTTTTACGCAGCCGTGGTATCGAGGATTTGATTGTGGTCGGCTACGGCCTGGGAACGGCCATGGCCTTGAACTACCTGGCCGAACAGAATCAGGCGCAGGACCACGTCAAGGCCGTCGTTGCCATCAGCGCCAACGGCGGTTCAGTCAACAATCCCAACACGCCGACTGAACTGCTGAAAAAGATAAAACTGCCTGTCTATGATATTTACGGCAGCCAGGATTTGGATCTGGTGACCGGTCTGGCGCAACAACGTGCCGCTGTAGCCCGACAAAATGGCAACCAAACCT
The DNA here is from genome assembly GCA_002450975.1 of Proteobacteria bacterium UBA6915. GTDB lineage: Bacteria > Pseudomonadota > Gammaproteobacteria > UBA6915 > UBA6915 > UBA6915. The sequence continues at coordinate 1,657 of DKAX01000138.1, read as the reverse complement.
ATCGCCAGTTGGAAATCCTCGGCGCCAATCACCACTATGACGGCATGGAGCAGCTGGTGGTCAGCCGGGTGAAAACCTGGGTGCGCTCCACCATGAACAGTGTTAAATTGGCCGAGCAGCAAGCGGCAGACAAAGCCGCGGCTGAACAACTGGCGCGTGCACGGGCGGAAGCGGCTGCGCAGCAAGAGCGCCCCATGATACCGGCGGTACCCTCATTCTCCAACCGATAAAAGCCAATAACCATGACCATACTCATCGTGATTCACGCCCTGCTTGCCTTTCTTTGGGTAGGCGGCATGTTCTTCGCCCATCAGATCCTGCGCCCGGTAGCCGCGCAGCAATTGGAACCGCCACAACGCCTGCCCTTGTGGCAAGGTGTATTCAAACGCTTTTTCGTTTGGGTATGGTTGGCCGTCAGCGCGATCCCGGTGACCGGTTATTGGATGGTTTACGGTTATTTCGGAGGCTGGAGCGGCACGGGCCTGCATGTGGTGCTGATGCACTATCTGGGCTGGCTGATGATCGCCATTTATGCCTACGTCTTTTTCGTGCCGTATAAAGGCCTGCGTAATGCCTTGACGTCCAAGGATTTTCCTGCGGGCGGTAAAGAACTCAACAAAATCCGTCAGGCGGTGGGATTTAATACCATCTTGGGCCTGACCGTGATCACTATCGCCGTCAGCGGGCGCTTCTGGTAGGAAAGTCTTTATTTGAAGCGGTAGCGCAGCGCCAACAGCACATCGATATCGAAACGGGTATCCGGTGCGACATCCACCACCGGCACCAGCTCCGCAGATACTTCAAAAGGCGCCTTGGGCAGCTCATACACCATCCCGACGGGAATACGCAGCCCCAGCGTGGTGATATCCACTTTGTACATGGCCCGTCCACCAATACCGTAGTACAACATCAGGCGACCAACGTCGACGGGAAACACCTCCATGTCGTGCATTACCTGATCGACAATAATGTGGGCGGAATCGGTGGTGTTGGTTTGCCAACCCATAGCAACCTGTAACGCCGTGGTCTGTCCCAGCCAGCGTTTGTAACTGATACCGGTAGGATCGCCAATGGAGATACCGAGGGAATAGGGTCCGGCCAAAACACTGCTGACCGAGAGTGACCAACCGACTAAAACAATGGACGTGAACTTCAATACAGATCCTAAACGCATACCCAAACCTTTCCCAATCAAAACCCACGCACTTCGCGAATCAACTCGTAGGCCCCTTTGATCTGACGGGTTTTCTCCGAGGCATCGCGAATGAATTCCGGTGATTTTCCCTGAGCCAGCAACTTATCAGGGTGGTGTTGACTTAACAAGCGCCGATAGACGCGCTTGACCTCATCTTCTTCGGCGGTGATCTCCAGCCCCAGACTGGCATAGGCCTTGTTGAGCTGATCCCACGAGATCTCGGCAATATAACTTAGCTCAGTATCACCCTGCCAGTCGAGATGGGCCGCCGCTTCCAGACGATCAAAATCCAGACGTGGATATTCCAACTCGTCGCAAATCTTCAATAGTTTATTGCGCTTTTCCCGCGTGTAACGGCCATAGCGAAAGGCAATATACAGCTGCGTCTCCAACAATAACCGTGTCATAGCATCGGTCGTCGCGGGATCACTGTGGAATTTACGTACGACCTCCTTCCAACAG
>DKAX01000226.1 GCA_002450975.1 Proteobacteria bacterium UBA6915 | reverse complement strand
GCCAGTACCAGCGTGATAGATCTGCGTGGTACCAGCATGGATATGATCAGCGGCAAAATCGAATATGCGGAGGATCCGCCCAATGCCTCCAAACGGGAAGAGATCGAGCAGAAGGACGAAGATGCCGAGCGTCTGGACATGGAGCGCCTGGAGGAGCTGGAGGGCGAGTTGATCCAGGCAATAGAGCGCGACCAGACCTTGCAACCATTTAAGGAGCAAATCAAGCTGGATGTGACCACCGAGGGGCTGCGCATCCAGATCGTCGATAAAAAGAATCGGCCTATGTTCGATTCCGCCAGCGAGGTATTGAAAAGTTATACCGCTAAGATTCTCTACCGTATCGGCAAGGTCATCAATAAAGTACCCAATGACATCGTCATTAGCGGTCACACCGATTCGGCCCGTTTTTATGCAGATATCGAAGATTACTCCAATTGGGAATTATCCGCGGATAGGGCCAATGCCACCCGGCGGGCCTTGATCAAAGGGGGTATGAGTCCGAAAAAGGTGGCCAAGGTTATTGGCGTGGCCGATAGTGACCCCTTCAATAAAACGGACCCCATGCACTATTCCAATCGCCGCATCACAATCGTGGTTCTGAGCAAGACGGCCAAGCGCAACGCGGCGAATTTGGCCAAGAAAACCAAAACGCCATCGAAGGCGCCGTTTAAGAATCTGCCGCAGGAGACGCGCGAGCAGATTCGATTGGACAAGGCACCCGGTCTGCCGCCACCCTCACAAAAAAGCAGTCCTATCCAGCGCTAGCAGCCAAGCCTGCGTGTGGCTAGGTACCCAGGCCGCCGATCAATATCTGGTTCCCATAGCCGTGAAAATTCAGGTTTTGGTCGGCAGGCGAAACCGTTACAATGCGCCCCATGTCTGGTAATAGTTTCGGCAAATTATTTACGGTTACTTCCTTCGGCGAGAGTCATGGCGCAGCCATAGGCTGCATCGTGGACGGTTGTCCGCCCGGTATGGCCTTGACCGAGGAGGATTTACAGCGGGATTTGGATCGGCGTAAGCCGGGACAGTCACGCCATACCACCCAGCGCCGCGAGGAGGATAAGGTTCAGATCCTCTCCGGGGTGTTTGAGGGCAAGACTACCGGTGCCCCTATTGCCCTGGTAATCCTAAACACCGACCAGCGTTCCAAGGATTACTCCACAATCATGGACCGGTTTCGTCCCGGTCATGCTGACTACACCTATCAACAAAAATACGGCCTGCGGGATTACCGTGGGGGCGGGCGTTCCTCGGCACGTGAAACCGCATCCCGGGTGGCTGCCGGCGGTATTGCCAAGAAATATTTACTCGAGCGTTACGGAATTCAGGTTCGCGGCTACCTGGCACAGCTGGGGCCGATAAAGATTGACACGCTGGACTGGTCACAGATCGATCAGAATCCGTTCTTCTGTCCCGATGCCTCAAAGGTGGCCGACATGGAGACTTATATGGATGCCCTGCGCAAGGAAGGCAACTCGGTTGGCGCGCGGATAAATGTAGTTGCTACCGGTGTGCCGCCAGGGTTGGGTGAGCCGATCTTTGATCGTCTGGACGCCGATATTGCCCATGCCCTGATGAGCATCAACGCCGTCAAAGGGGTGGAGATTGGCGCCGGTTTCGATTGCATCGAACAAAAAGGAACTGAACATCGGGATGAGATGACCCCGCAAGGCTTCCTCAGTAATCATGCTGGCGGTATTTTGGGGGGGATCTCCTCTGGCCAGGACATAGTGGCCAGCATAGCCTTGAAGCCGACCTCCAGCCTGCGACTGCCTGGGCGCAGTATTAATCTGCGTGGTGAACCGGTGGAGGTGATCACTACCGGTCGTCATGATCCCTGCGTCGGCATTCGCGCAACTCCCATAGCCGAGGCGATGCTGGCAATGGTCTTGATGGATCATCTGTTGCGTCATCGTGCGCAGAATATGGATGTACAAAGCGGCGTGCCGGTTATCCCGGGCGCGGTAAAAGAATAACCGGCGTCTATTTAACCGGCGCCATTCAACACCCGAGCTCTCATGTCCTCTTTCCACCGCTTGTCCGGTTTTTACCTTTTTTATTTCGCATCTCTGGGTGCCTTCATGCCCTATTGGGGGCTTTATCTCCAGGGATTGAATTACGATGCGCGCCAGATAGGTGAGCTCATGGCCATTGTCGCCGTGACCAAGGTGGTTTCGCCCAATGTCTGGGGTTGGATAGCTGATCACACGGGAAAACGTATGGCGATTGTGCGCCTCGGGTGTTTGTTGGCGGTCTTGGCTTTTGCCGGTGTCTTCTTTGTTCAGGGATTCTGGTGGTTGGCATTTGTCATGTTGATCTACAGCTTTTTCTGGAATGCGGCATTGCCCCAGTTTGAGGCAACGACTATGGCGCGTCTGGGTGATCAGGCTCACCGTTACAGTCGTATTCGCCTATGGGGGTCGGTAGGTTTTATTTTTACTGCTGCCTTGATGGGGCCGTTGTTGCAAAGCCATGGTACGGCACTGTTGCCATGGGTGGTTGCTAGCCTGATTGTAGCGATTTGGTTGATCAGTATGACCATACCTGAACAGGCTGCCGGTCACCTACCGTTAGATCACGAACCTCTTAGGCGTGTATTGCTCAGGCCCCAGGTGCTTGCGTTGCTGCTCGCCTGTTTTCTGGTGCAGTTCAGCCACGGTCCTTACTACACCTTCTATTCCATCTATCTTGAGAAGTTCGGCTATAGCCGTACATTGATTGGTCAGCTGTGGGCATTGGGTGTGGTGGCAGAAGTGGTGGTGTTCATGTTTATGCATCGCCTGGTTCCGCGTTTCGGATTGCGTCGTTTGTTTCTATGGGCTTTGGCGCTGACCGCGATACGCTGGTTGTTGATTGCCGGCTTTGTTGAACAACTTGCTCTGTTAGCGTTGACTCAGTTGTTTCATGCCGCTAGTTTCGGTGTCTTCCACGCGGTAGCAATACAACTAATCCATCAGCAGTTTACCGGGCGCCACCAAGGTAAGGGGCAGGCCCTGTATAGCAGCTTGAGTTGGGGGCTGGGCGGCGCATTGGGAAGCCTGATGGCCGGCTATACCTGGAGTGCCCTGGGCGCGCAATGGAGTTTTGTAATGGCTGCCTTTGCCGCATTGCTGGGATTAGGGGTAGCCTGGCTGCGTATTCATCCGCCGGTAAATATTCAGCGCATCACTTGATCCATCAAATCCTTTTTTAATCCCTGTGCAGTAAATTACCCACAGTTTTCTATATTCTTCGCGAAAATTTGCTTGTTTGTCATTTATTTCCTTTAAATCAATCAGTTGTGCGGTGTGTGTAAGTTTTTGCACAGTTATTTCGTTGGTTGCGCAAGGTCTTGCGCAATTTAATATGGTAATCAACTGTTTTGTAAAGTGGCGCTGCTGTTAGTGCTTTTAAAACAAAGGGTTATGGATTTTTTGGCATGTTGGCACATTGTCTGAAATAGCTTGGGAGAAGGGTTCAAAATTTTTCAACACGAGGAGAGAAGAATATGGCTATTCCTGCTTTTTGCAGTATTGAAGGAACCACCCAAGGATTGATCACCCAAGGCGCCAGCACGCCCGAGAGCGTAGGCAACATGGCCGTTGAAGATCATGCCGATGAATGTCGGGTGGTGGAAATGAAACACAATGTCTTTTTACCGCAAGACCCTCACAGTGGTCAGCCTACCGGCCAGCGTGTGCATGAGAAGATAACCTTGACCAAGCTGATGGATAAGTCCAGCCCGCTGCTGTACAACGCTCTGGCTACCGGCGAAACGCTGAATAAGGTTGAGATCAAGTTCTACCGCACTTCCGCTGCAGGTTCGTTGGAGCACTACTTCACGATTTTGATGGAGCAGGCTATTTGTGTAGGGATGCGTGCACTTATGCCCAATGTGCTGGATCCGCAAATGTCTCAATACGGTCAGATGGAGGAAGCTTCCTTCTCATATGCCTCTATCACCTGGACTCATGAGGTGGTCGGGGTCGAGGCACACGATACCTTCCGCAAGGCAGATAATTGAGAACGAGGAGGGGCGCAACGCGCCCCTCCTTGGTTTCGGAGATGAAGTCGATTCATGGAAGGCTTTGGTACCGAGTGTGGTGGATATCGAATCGGATAGCAAAATCATGAATAGAAGCAAACTATACCTGCAACGATTGTTATTCAAGGTCCTGACCATCGTCATAATAGCTGGGGCGATGCCGGTCTGGGCGAGTTCCCCGGTTGCTGAATGTGTGGCTCAGGCTGTTGGTAAGGACCGTCTGGTTCGCGTGCATGAGCAGGGGAAGCGATTTTTTATCGCCGATCAGCGCCTGGCCAAGGGCAGTATCATTCGTTTGGTGGAACGTATTGGTACCTGTATGCGCGATACCCCTTGGGGCAGTGATTGGTCGGTAAGTTTTTTTCGCCAGAGTGATATGGCCGGTTATAAAGATGATGCTGCCATGCAGAAGTATCATAAGGATAATCAGTGGGCCAAGGCCTATCTGGCGGAATTTAATTATCAAAGTGGTCAATTGGTATTTGATCCCATATTGAAACCGTCAACCATGAGCTTGCGCATGAGTGACGGTTCGCCTTAGCATGGATACATGATTAAAGTTAAAATTGATAATTTTTATAAGGCTATTTTTTGTTGTGTATTCTTGTTCTTCGGGACAATACAAACGTCAGCGGCCCAGGATACGGTGCTTTTGTTTCAGGAGGAGACACCAAAGGGTTGTGTCTGGTTGGCGGTTGATCTGTTGACACACCACCCCTCACCGTTACAACTGACCCGCCAGTGCAGCAATTTGGTGATCTTTGACCAGCTGGGAAAACAAAATTGGCTGGTTGAGGGCGAGGAGATAGCCGTTTATCCCTGGCAAGGTTCCGGTGAGGAAAAGGCCTTGGCCAAATTCCCAATGGAGTGGCGTGCCGATGCCTTTTCCCTGGTGGATTTTTGGCTGGATCAGAAGACACGGCAACCCCGGGTGGCCTTGCTGGAGGCAGTGAGAGAGGAAGCTATTGAAGTCCAGGGGAAGCATCAAATCTGGTACTACAGCGGCGGAACACTGAAGGTGGATGTGGCCCGGGAGGGTTGGGTGGATTGGGGGTTACCCGCCGTGGCGGCCGTTTATCAATGGGATAAGAGCCGTTGGCGTGAGGTGGCCAAGGCAGCCACGAAGATGGAGGCCGGTGATACCCCCGGTATCTCTGTGTTGGAGAAGTATATCCGGTCGGCAAAAGATTCGGTTACCTTGCAGCAGTTATTGATGGCGGCAACCTGTTTGGAGCAGGGGTGCCTGCAGGAAGGCGAAGAGAGTAGTCCATTACCATGGCCGGAGATTAAATCGAAATTGACCGGTGCGCTCACCGCCGATGACGAGTTGAATGCAGGTTTTGTTGCGTGGCCCGGTGAAGGGGTGGTGGTGTTTAATATGCTGTTTGGTGATACACCCCACGCGTCTGCACCGTTGTTGTTTTGCGACAGCCAATTCCGTCACCCGGTGCTTACCCAGACGGGCGAGGGGAGACAACGACAGATTGGTTTGTCACGCCAAGGGGAGTATTTGTTGGTGACCGATGAATACAGCGGCAATAAACCATCGGTTTATCGTTTTGCCCAAAAGGAACCTGAATTCGCCTACATGAATGGTAAACACGCAGTTTGGTTGCCGTATGCGGGTATGTTGAAACCATAACTTCAACTCGAAAGTTTTGCTGTTGATCGATAGTCTGTGAATGAGAGTCACGAGATCACGGGTATAGTGACGGGTGTAGTTGGATTATGCAGGTGCTGGGTAGTTTTTCTGTAAAAAGCAAGGGGAAAAATTACATATGGGACAATTAACAGGCCATAGCACCGCTGGTGTGGGCAAGGATATCATCGCTTACTTACAAGGCGTATGCAGCTATTTCGATGTTGACATCAAAGTGACCAGTGGATTTCGAGGTCCCCAAAGACAGGCGATCGCCATGTTCAGCAACTGGATAAGGTTGAAACGGGGTGCCGTTTACAAAGTACGCTCTTTGCCACTGTCGGATAGAAAGAAACTCAATGATTATTACAAGATTGCCAAGGAGAGCGATCAGGTCAGCAAGGAAGAGCGGGATAAGGCAAAAAAAGACTTTCTTGCGCTGGCAAAGAAGCGGGTGGGCAGCAAGAGTTTTCATGGCAAGGGCAGGGCCGTGGATGTATCCCGTGCCAGTGTGGACGACCGCAGTTACGCGGCGATTACACTGTATATGAAAGAGGTCAAGGAGGGGCGCGGCGATATTTATCATTTTGAGAGTCGCGGCACCATTCCGGAGGTTGACGACAGCATAAAGGCCCAGTGGCAAAAGATCGGGGCAAGAAAAGGTCCTGATGTGGGTGATTTTCCGAAAACTAAATACTATCCCGCTTAAGGTATAGCGACGAAATTATAAACGGAGTGAGTTTGTTATGGCGACCATCAACATACCGCTGAATCAGGAGCAGTATACCTTTGCTGTCGAAGGGGGTGGGTTTGATTTCAAGGTGAGCGAAATCCGCGGTACGGAAAAGATGTCCGAGTTGTATGATTTCGATATCTCCCTGGTAACGGAAAATGGCGAGATAGACTTTGAGGACCTGCTTGGCCAGGTGGCAACGGTTGCCGTGCTGGATATGAGCGGTGAGATTGTTCGCTATGTGAACGGTGTCATCAATCGTTTTCAGCAGTTGCATAAGAACGGTCGGTTTTTTGTCTATGAGGCGCAGATCGTCCCCCAATTGCAATTGCTTACCTATCGACGTGATCACCGCATTTTTCAGAGCCTGACCACCCAGGAGATCATTAAGCAGGTATTTACCGCCGCCAACCTGATTTCCGACAGTTATCGATTTGACCTCAATGGCAGTTATCAGCCCAGGGAATATTGTGTGCAGTATGGTGAGACGGATTTTGATTTCGTCAGTCGTTTGATGGAAGAGGATGGCATTTACTATTTCTTTGAACATACCGAACATGGCCAATGCATGGTGGTTTGTGACAGTGAGGCGTCCCATGAGGTCATCGTCGGTGAGCCAGAGATTATCTTTCACGATTACAGCAGTTATATGGCCGATGAAGATTATATCTTTGAGTTTGCCTACGTGGAAAATCTGGTGTCGGGCAAGGTCAGTTTGAATGATTTCAACTTTAAAAAGCCGGCCCTGAATCTGCTGGCAAACAAAAGCGGTGACGCCGATCAGGATCTGGAGCAGTACATCTATCCCGGCAGTTTTGATAATCCTGATCGGGGTGACAAACTGGCGGGTATCTATCTTCAATCCCTGCAGACACAAAAGCGCACGGCTTTTGGTCGAACCAATTGTCGGCGGATGGTGCCGGGCTATCGATTTACCCTAGCTGATCATGAGCGTGCGTCATTAAATCAGGAGTACGTGATTACGGAAGTTAACCACGAAGCGGAGCAACCGGCTGTCTTTGAAGAGGGTAATGCCAGTGGCGCCAGCAGCTATGTCAGTACCTTCTCCTGCATCCCCGCCAACGTGCCCTATAAGCCATTGCGTGACACCTTAAAACCGTTCGTTAAAGGTCTACAGACCGCTATTGTGGTTGGGCCATCGGGTGAAGAGATCTATACCGATGAATACGGTCGGGTCAAGGTGCAGTTTCACTGGGACCGGCAAGGTCAGAATGATGAAAACAGCTCGTGTTGGATTCGGGTCAGTCAGGCCTGGGCCGGTACCGGTTGGGGGGCAATGTTTTTACCACGTATCGGTCAGGAGGTGATTGTCGAATATATTAATGGTGATCCCGACCGCCCGATCGTCACCGGCAGGGTCTATCATGGTACCAACAGACCGCCCTATGCACTGCCCGGTGAAAAGACCAAGAGCACTATTAAATCCAATAGCTCCAAGGGCGGTGGCGGTTCCAACGAGATTCGTTTCGAGGATAAGAAGGGATCAGAGGAGATTTTTGTACACGGTCAGAAGGATTGGACCATTGCTATAGAGAACGATAAAAACCAGACCGTTGGCAACGATGAGTCCTTGAGCGTTGGTAACAATCGCACTAAGAACGTTGGCAAGGATCAGACGGAGACCGTCGGCGCCAATAAGACCATCTCTGTGGGTGAGAACCACAGCGAGTCCATCGGCTCGTCGGCCAGTATTACAGTCGGTACCGATCTGAGTCTGGATGTGGGTGGAAGTCGCAATGAGTCCATTGGTAAAAATCATTCAGAGAGTGTCGGCGCCAACAGTTCCACCAATGTTGGTAAGAACTATTCCCTGGATGTTGGCGAAAATGCCAGTGAAAATGTTGGTAAAAACGCCAGCATATCCATTGGCAAGGAGTTGAAGCTGGATGTGGGTGAGAGCGGTAAAGTTAGTATTGGTAAAGATCTGTCCGTTATGGTGGGAAAAAAAGCCGTGATCAGCGTAGATGATTCATTGACATTAAAATGTGGCTCCGCCAGCATCATCATGAAGAAGGACGGTACCATTCAGATCAAGGGCAAGGATATCAATATCAAGGGATCCGGCAAGGTTGTGGTCAAGGGTTCCAAAATTGCCAACAATTGATTTTCAATGAAGTTAAAAATACATAAAAAATTGTACAAGGAGGCGAAATGAAGGCACTAGCATCCAGAATCGGCATACCGGGTATGCAAAGTGTGCGTACCGGTGTAATTCGCGCCTTTACCGAGGATGGAGGTATCGTTGTGGCCGATGCGGCGTATGCAGACGTGGAGTTTGTCTGTCGATTCGTACGTACCACCAGCGCCTCGGCACCTGATTTTCAGGTCGGAGATTCGGTGTTGTATGTCACTGATGCGGAAGGTGACACCGGTTATGTCCTGGGTATCGTCGAGGCGTATAAACCCAAACGGGATCGGCTGGCGGAAAAGTTTACCCAGCGCGGACGTCAACCGGCCATCACCACCATCGAGGACGAGGTGGTACGTATCAAAGCCGACAAGGGTCTGGTGATCGAATGCGGCAGTGGCACCATCATCATTACCAAAGAAGGAAAAGTGCAGATCAAGGGTGCGGAGGTGTTGAGTCGTGCGCGCGGCATGAACCGCATCAAGGGCGCCGGCGTGAACATCAACTGACATGGCTTACCAGGGCATTAGTAACAAAACCCCCTACAGTGCCGAGCCGGCCTTGTTGGCCGACGAGGAGGGGCGCGATGTCCTGGTGGTACTGGTCAAGGCAACCTATAACATCGTCCAGGAACAGGTTGAGCAGGCCCAGTTAGTTTTGGCCGAAGAACAGGCCCCCATATGTCTGGCCGGCGAGTATATCGGCGAGCCCGGCAAATCCAGTCTGAAATACGCCCCCGAGGCCAACTTTACCAAGACCGCAACCGATGTTGCGCTGATAGGCCATGCTCATGCGCCCTATCAGCGTGAGGTCACCAAGCTAGATGTCAGTCTACGTGTAGGTTCTTTATATAAGGTGGTGCGCGTGTTTGGTGATCGTGAATGGCGGCGCGGTCTGGGTTTTATTCCTACGCCCTGGTCATATACCAAACCCACGCCGTTTGCCACCATGCCATTGGTTTATGAACGCGCCTTTGGTGGTCAGGATCAGACGCCGGAAAAAGTAAAGCACTATGCCTTTGAACCACGCAATTTGATAGGTACCGGTGTTATTGCTAATCGTTCGACGCGAAACAGCGTGGCCATGCCCAACTTGGAAGATCCAATGCAGCTGATTAAAAGTATCAAGGATCGGCCACAACCGGCAGGATTTGGTTTTATCTCCCCGGACTGGCAACCGCGTTTGGCTTTGTCTGGCACCTACGACCAGGCGTGGCAAGAGAGTCGTATGCCTCTTCTTCCTACGGATTTTCAGCGTGGTTTTTTCAATGCGGCCCACCCCGATCTGAGGGCGAAAGAGTTCTTAAGGGGCGATGAAACGGTAGAGATCATCAACGCTACCCTTGCGGGTAAAACCGTTTTTTCGCTGCCAGGTAGCAGACCAGTGATTTCTTTGACTATGCAATATGAATCTCCCCTACCGTTAGAGGTGTTGCTGGATAGCCTGATTATCGATACCGATACAATGACGGTGCAGTTGTTGTGGCGCGCGGAGGTCAGTGTCTATAACAGAATCTATGATATGGAAAAAATCGATGTATCCCCCGAGTTTTCGGCCGAATCGGCTGAAGTTCAGGCGGCGTAACAGTGCTGTTCTTATAGTGAGGCTTCGACTATGGGTGTTACCGTAGGTGTAAATAATTTATCTGTGATCCACAAGAGTAGTAGTGGTGTGACTATCGCCTTTCCCGATGTCTGTAAGACCCAGTGTGGACCGCCCGTGGTACCCATTCCCTATCCCAATATTGCCAAATCCGGCGATACTGACAAGGGAACTAAGAAGGTCAAATGCGACGGTAATCCTGTTTGCGTCAAGGATTCCAATTTTAAAACCAGTGTCGGAGATGAGCCGGGTGCGCTAAAAGGGATTGCTTCCAATAAAACCAAGGGTAAAGCTGAATTTATCAACTATTCCATGGATGTGAAGTTCGAAGGGAAAAACGTACCACGTGCCTTTGATATGATGCTGCACAATGATAAAAACACGCCGCCGGTACCGGTGTTGCAGGCACCAGTTATCGTTATTTTGCCCGAGGTTAAGCCGGAATGTGTGATTTGTAAAAAGAAGTTCTAGTGGGTTTTTGATAAACGATGACAGCTCAGATAAATAATAGGATGGCGATAACCGGTTTAGGTGCGGTTTGTTCAGTCGGGTACGATGTGGTTACTGCAATGGCCTCGATACGGTGTGGGTTGAAGCGTCCAGATTTCGTCAACGGTTTCACCGTGCATGATAAGGATGAGATGACCGACATATCACTCATGGCGTATCCGATAAAAGGTGTTACTGATGGCTATCAGGGATTAGGTTTACTGGCACGAATTGCTGTGGCAGTTATAGAGGATTTGGCAAAGTTTTCAAAATTTAAAATGGACGATAGTCGGTTTTGGTCAGAGACTTCTTTGGTTGCGTGTGTGTCAAAGGTGCGCAATCCGGATTTGGAGGTTTTTGACGAGATCGTTGAAGACGAATTAGCATCCGTGATTATCAGAGAATGCGGGCTGGCTATCGCTCCAGTTAACTGTAAAGTGATTTGTTCGGGCCATGCCGGTGTTTTGACGGCGGTAAATCGTGCCGAGTCAATGCTTTCTCAGGGGGGGGTGAAGCGCGTCATCGTTCTGGGTGTTGATAGCTTGGTAGGGAGAGATGATGTGGCCTATTTCTACGAAAAAGGATGGTTGAAGGTGGAGGGGGTGCCGTCCGGCCTTCAACCGGGAGAGGCAGGGGCGGCGATTATGCTGGAACTGGAACACAGTGCGTTGCGCAGAAATGCGGATATACATGCCTATGTTTCAAACGTAAATACTTCCTTTGAAGAAAATCACCGAATGCAGGAGGATGTGAATACTGGTAAGGCTTTGTCTTCCGTGGTGCTTAGTACTCTGGCGTCAAAAAGTAATGTTGAAAGTGTATATTGTGATCTTAATGGCATGAGTGCACGTTCGATGGAATGGGGGTTGGTGTTGGCGAAATTACAGAGAAACCATGATGTTTCAAAGCTGGAGGTTAATGTGCCGGCTTCCAGTATAGGTGATACAGGAGCGGCGAGTGGCGCCATTTCTATTTGTGCTGCGGTTCGTCATTTGGCGCGCTCATATACCCAAGAGCGGGAAATACTCGTTTGGTCGTCGTCGGATTCAGGTGAGGTGGCGTCTGCTTTGATTTGGCTTGAGTCATAGGGTCTGCCATTGTAGATATGAATTGGTGCATAAGGATATATACATATGAATGATACAAGTCAAGAACATTCCGAGAGGCTAAATGCCCTTGCCGCCTGCCCGGAGCGCAAAAATAAGGCTAGTGGCGCGGAGTATGGCTGCGTAGGTAGGCATAGTTCAATCGTTAAAGAACTGGAAAAAAGTTTTTGTGACTATCGTTGGAATGGATTTGATTATTCAAAGGATAATGAGAGAAATGATTTGTACAGCAGGGATGATCATCTGAAACGAGCGATTGATCTAGGGTATGCGACTGAAGAGGGGCACTCCAGCGGGCAGGCGAAAAAAGAGCTTAGGGTGAAGGCGTCAGAATTAGATAAGGACTCTGAAACTGAGAATTGGGTGAATAAGTTCAATAACAGGTTCAGGTTTTCGTTGGGGCTATTGAGAAACGATAAGGCTGCATTTCATGTTGACCATACGATAGCTGAAAGTATACGTGACAAGTTCTATCCTGACTGGCTTAAAGATAGCCTGAGGAAAGCTGGCGTATCGAGTTATGAAAATTTTAAACCCAGAAGTGCAGGAGGTGCGGGTTGTTTGACGCCTTATTATCACAATTATCATCATATGATTCCTAATGGTGTCGTCGAGAATTACGTAATATATGCAGAGAGTGATGACGTTGAGCCGAATCAGAGGATTAGCGTGATAATTGCCAGTATGTGGAATATAAATCGCAAAGAGAATGTGATTTTATTGCCTCAAGATATGCAGACGGCAAAGGTTGTTTCTTTGCCGGCACATTGTCCTTATGGGGCGAGAAGCCATCAATCATATTCCACTATGGTCGAAAGTAAAATGAAAAAGGTAGTAGAAAAAATAGATGAAAGTGTCGATAAGACGGAAGATCACGAGGTTATGTCGCAAATCAAGGATTTGTTTAAAAACGTTGAGGACAAGTGTTTGAAAGACATTCGTTCCTGGGCCAAAAAGATGGAAAAAGTTGATAAGTTGAAAGGGCGGAATGTGAGTATCAGTCACTTTTCTAAATAGGCTAGTGAGGGTGAAGTATGGAGGGTTCTGGTTTCGAATATTTTGTTGTATCCATGAGTCATGATTATCGGGCTGGATGGATTAAGCGTTTTGGTAAGGGTATAAAAAGGAATTATGAACTCTCCAAAGGGGTTCGTATGAAAGATAATTTTCCGCCAACGGTGGAGATAGGAATTGATGAAGACAGTGGGGATATGTTGACGGATATAATTCCTAATATAGGCATGGACCTTATAGTCTCGGAAAAAGTTAAAAAAATTCTGGAGTCAGAAGGCCTTGTTGAGTCAGATACTTTGGAGTATTTGCCTTTTGTTTTAAAGGGTAAACGGGGTAGGGTAGTCAAGGAGCAATACTTTTTTGTTAATTCATTTCTGAAGATAGATTGTTTGGATAGAGAGAAATCAGATTTTTCTACTTATAGCGGCAGTGATGAAGTGTGTGATGTTAATGGAGTATATCTGCTTTTAGATAAAGTGCCTGAAAAAACTAAACTCTTTCGTTTGGGAGAGTATGCCTCAGTTATCTTGTTGCGATCCGATCTGGTTGAAAGGTTGAATTCGGAAGGTGTGACCGGGTTGAGCGTGGTGGGAATGGGAGTGGATTTGTTTGACGACCCTGATGAGGACGATGACTGGTAAATGAATATTCTTGAATTGCAAACCACCTTGGGGAATATAAAGGAGACAATTGGCGATTTGAAGTGGAAGGTGGAAAATTCACCCAATGCGGAGAAATATCTCTACATATGTGATTTGTACCGATATTTGGGCTGCGGAAGCTATTTGGCATCGATGAATGTTAGAGGTTTTCAAAATGAACTGCACTCTTCCGCCGAAAGCTATCTAAAACTCCTGAGGCTTCGCAATCAAAGTAATGATCTTGACCCCTACTATTTGGTAAAGAGTCGGGCAACCCCTTTAATCGATGCGATAGCTATTGGTTCAAAAGAGTTGGTTGGCTCTATTGCAAGTGAATTGATAATGGAATTGAATGAGGCGTTTGAGTATCCGGACGATTATTATTATTTCGACTTTTTGTCGAAGGTCGCGTCCAAAGGTGTGGTTGATGTAGAATCGGAAAAGGTTGTATTGAATATGGAGGTGTCCATGCAAGGGAGTGAATCTTCTCGTCTAGACGTTGTAAAGGCTGTTCAGGCTTTTGATGGCGAAATGCTGTATGACGCATTGGTGTCGTTTATTGGGCAATGGAGTGAATCCATCGAGAATAAGCGGCGCAGTGACGACATTGATCCTTACTACGATTTGACAGCGGCTAACATTTGCGTTGAAGGATTGGCGTTGCAACGCTTGTCCAGGCAGTTGGGTATTCCCTGTGGTGACGAGTTCGCTTTTGTGCCATACGCATTAGTCGAGGCCGTGGGTGCATGATCCTCTTTGATGCAGGAAATAATCAGGTCTATGTTTGCATGGTTTTGTAAATAATGGCACTTAGTAAAAAAGAATTGCAAAAAAGTCTTTATATTGAGCATGTTGGTGAGATCGGGGCGCTTTTGCAACACCGGCTTGATTATTTTGTAGATAACGAGATCAGTTGGCCGGAGGTGGGGGAGCTAGAACGTAGGATTGCCGCACACCTTGATGCGCTTGTCTTAGGTGAGGGCTTGGCGCAGCATGTTGCGCTGGATTTGTTGCAGTCAGCCGACGAGGACGAGTTGTTGGGAGCGGTTTATACACTGTCAGCTATAAATCAAGATGAATTTGCAGACCGGTTGTTGGTGTCTTTTGTAGAGGCCGAGGATGATTTGGTGGGGCTCTTTATAAAGGGATTGTGCAACATAGATCAATCCGGGTTTAAAGAGAAGGTGTACGGGTGTTTGTCACACAAAAATCCAATCGTCAGATCCGCAGGTTTGAAGATAGTAAGTGCTGGTGGAAGGGGGCAGATGGCGCAAATTGCTGCATCGTTGCAGGATGAAGATGATGGGGTTAGAAGTGCGGCAATAGACGCTATTCGGAAGTCTGGTTCGCCGGGTGCATTGGCTTTGCTGGAGCCTGTGATGCTTGCCGATGAGGGGGGGGATGTAGGACTGTTGTTTTCTTCTATTCTGCTTGGGTCCATGAAAGCGCTGCATATATTGCGGTCGCTGTGTGAAAATACTAAAACCATATCTGCAGAAAATATTTATCGACTATCAATTTGTGCAGAAACAGAGGATGCCTATTTAATGCTGTCTTCTTTTTCAAGTGCAGCTGTCAAGAAAGATGTAGTCAAGGCGATTGGCATTCTTGGGTTGGTGTCATTGATTGACTACCTGTTTGTCGCGCTGGAAGACGAAGATGAAGAAGTAAAAACGACGGCGTCTTTTGCATTGCATTTGATGACCGGAGCCGGTCTTCTGGAGACGGCTACGGTATTGGAAGAGGAAGAACCGGATTTGGAGGTCGAAGATGTGTTTGGTGGACAAGCGCATGAGGGGCAAGAAGAAGAGCAAAAAGGCGATCGACGAGAAGTGGAGGTTGAGCGTCTGAGTACGCAGAGGGAGGAATGGGAGCGCTGGTGGTTGCAAAATAAAAATAACTTTGACAGTGAAAAACGTTGGCGCTACGGGCAGCCCTGGAGCCTGGGGATGTGTATCGAGGAAATCGCCCATCCACACTCCACGCTCGAAAATCGCCAGCGTGCCTATTGGGAGTTTACTATTCGCTCCGGCGTACATATTCCTTTCGAGCCTGATTGGTTTGTCGATAAGCAACTGGATGCTATCGCAAAAATGAGTGCTTGGTGGCAGGAAAACCAGAATAGTTATTCCGGTCAGTGGCTGTTTCACGGTAAATAGTGGATAGAAATCAAAGCTGAACTGAACCTAAGTTGGCTTGCCATTCAAAAGAAGTTGCTTCATTGCCCTGGCCGCATTAGACAAGGTACGCTCCACGTGATGTACCAAACCCAATTGGCGTCGCAGTTCTAATTCTTCGATCTCGATTACCTTCAGTTCCTCATTCAACATGGTCTGCGGCAGCAGGCTCCAGCCCAGGCCGATGGTGACCATCATTTTGATAGTCTCCAGGTAGTTGGTGGAGAGGCCAATGTTGAGGCTGAGATGGTAGGGGCGCAGGGCGTTCTCCAATACCTGTCGGGTGTAGGTACCTGGAGCCGGCAGGATGGCCGGGTGCTTTGCCAGCTCGGGTAATGTCAGCGATATTTGTGTGGCGAGGGGGTGTTCTTTGCCAATGACAAACAGCAGCGGGTCATCCCACACCGGATAGGTTTGCAGCATGGGCAATGGTTCCAGCGGCAAGGTAACGATGCCTAACTCCAGTTCTCCTTTGAGTACACTTTGGCAGGCGGCCTCCGAATCCATGAAGTGCAGGTCCAGGCGCACTTGGGGATACTGTTCGCTGTAGCGACGCAGGATGCCGGGCAGGCGGTGCAGGCCGATGTGGTGGCTGGTGCCGATGGTCAGGGGGCCGCTAACCTCGCCGGCCAGGTTGTGCAATACACGCTTGCTGTTGTCCACTTCCGCCAGGATGCGCCGGGCGCTGGGGAGTAGGGCGCGCCCGGCCTCGGTCAGGGTGATGGTGCGGCCGATGCGGTCGAACAGGCGGCTATCCAGTTCCTGTTCCAGTTGGGCCACCCGTTTGCTTACCGCTGGTTGAGTCAGGAACAGGCGCTGGGCCGCCTGGGAGAAGGAGGCGGTGTCGGCGACGGTGATAAAGGCTTGCAGGCTGGCGATATCCATCGAAAAGTATTTCCTGAATTCAGTGAGTTATCTATTGCTATTCCTCGCAAGAATAGAATATATGAAAAATATAAATTTGTGTAATAGCGGGCGCGCCTTTAGACTTTCTCCCATGACAAAAGGAGGCAGGTAATGGCTGGTAAAACCTTGTATGACAAGTTGTGGGATGCCCATGTGGTGCGCACGGAGGACGATGGCACCGCACTCTTATATATAGATCGTCACCTGATTCATGAGGTGACCTCGCCGCAGGCCTTCGACGGTTTGCGTCTGGCCGGGCGGCAGGCCTGGCGTACCGACACGGTGCTGGCCACCCCCGATCACAATGTGCCGACTACTGATCGCAGTCGCGGCATTGCCGATCCTATCTCGCGCCTGCAGGTGGAGACTTTGGATGCCAACGTGAAAGAGTTCGGTCTGCCCTATTTCCCCATGGACGACATTCGTCAGGGTATCGTCCATGTCATCGGTCCCGAGGAGGGGGCAACCTTGCCCGGCATGACCGTAGTCTGTGGTGACTCACACACCTCTACCCACGGAGCCTTCGGCGCCCTGGCTCACGGTATCGGCACCTCNNGCCATCATCGGCGAGATCGGCACTGCCGGCGGCACCGGTTACGCCATCGAGTTTGCCGGTCAGGCCATCGAAAACCTCTCCATCGAAGGGCGTATGACCGTCTGCAATATGGCCATCGAGGCCGGGGCCCGCGCCGGTATGGTGGCTGTGGATCAGAAGACCATCGACTATGTGCAAGGCCGTCCCTATGCCCCCAAAGCCGAGCAGTGGCAGGCGGCGGTACAGGCCTGGCGTGATCTGAAGTCCGATGCCGATGCCCGGTTCGATCGCGTGGTCGAGCTCGACGGTACGGCCATCAAGCCGCAGGTGACCTGGGGTACCTC
>DKAX01000228.1 GCA_002450975.1 Proteobacteria bacterium UBA6915 | reverse complement strand
GAGCAGGAGCGTGGTATTACCATTACTTCTGCCGCCACCACCTGTTTTTGGCAGGGGATGGACAAGCAATTTGATCAGCATCGTATCAATATTATCGATACGCCTGGTCACGTGGATTTTACCATTGAGGTTGAGCGCTCTATGCGTGTCCTTGATGGCGCCTGTGCGGTGTTTTGTGCCGTTGGCGGTGTTCAGCCGCAGTCGGAGACTGTTTGGCGGCAGGCTAACAAGTATCATGTTCCGCGCCTGGCTTTTGTTAATAAGATGGATCGCCAGGGAGCGGATTTTCTGCGTGTAGTAGAGCAGATTAAGGATAGGCTGAAGGCTAAGGCCGTACCGATACAGTTAAATATCGGTGAGGAAGAAAGGTTTGAAGGTGTGATCGATCTGTTTCGTATGCAGGCGATCTACTGGAACGAAGCGGATATGGGGGCGACCTACGAGTTGCGTGATATTCCCGCCGAGTTGAAGGAAAAAGCGGCAGAGCTGCGCGAGCAGATGATCGAGGTCGCCGCCGAAGCTGACGAGGAGTTGATGGAGAAATACCTCGAGCAAGGCGAGTTATCCATTGAAGAGATTAAGCGCGGATTGCGCATCCGCACCCTGAAATTGGAGATTGTGCCCGCCCTGTGTGGTAGCGCATTCAAGAACAAGGGTGTGCAGGCAATGTTGGACGCAGTGGTGGAGTTTTTGCCGGCGCCTACCGATGTTCCGGCCATAAAGGGGCATAAGCAGGACGGCAGCGAAGGTGAGCGCCACGCCGATGATAAGGAGCCGTTTTCGGCCCTGGCGTTTAAGATTGCTACTGACCCTTTTGTTGGTACCTTGACCTTTTTCCGCGTCTATTCTGGCGTGTTGAAATCGGGTGATGCGGTCTATAACCCGATCAAGGACAGGAAAGAGCGTATTGGACGCATCGTGCAGATGCATGCCAACAGTCGCGAAGAGATTAAAGAGGTTCACGCCGGTGATATTGCAGCGGCGGTTGGTTTGAAGGATGTCACGACAGGCGAAACCCTGTGTGATCTGAATCAGATCATCACCTTGGAGAAGATGGATTTTCCCGATCCGGTTATCTCGGTGGCCATAGAGCCCAAGACCAAGAGTGACCAGGAGAAGATGGGCGTGGCCCTCTCAAAATTGGCCCAGGAAGATCCTTCGTTTCGGGTGCATACCGATGAAGAGACNNCAGGTGGCCTACCGCGAAACCATTCGCGATAAGGTCGAGGTTGAGGGCAAGTTTGTCCGTCAATCTGGTGGCCGGGGTCAGTATGGTCACGTTTGGATAAAGCTGGAACCCAGGGAAGCGGGGGCTGGTTACGAGTTCGTCGATGGTGTGGTCGGTGGCACTGTGCCCCGTGAGTACATACCGGCGGTCGATAAAGGGATTCAGGAAGCGATGGCCAATGGTGTGTTGGCCGGGTTTCCGGTAGTCGATGTTCGGGCCACGTTGTACGACGGCTCGTACCACGATGTGGATTCTAATGAAATGGCGTTCAAGATCGCTGGTTCCATGGCCCTCAAGGATGGGGTGCTTAAGGCAAAACCGGTATTGCTTGAGCCCATGATGAAGGTTGAGGTTACAACCCCTGAGGACTACATGGGGGATGTGATCGGGGATCTGAATAGTCGACGCGGGATTATATCCGGCATGGACGATTCACCCTCAGGCACGCTGGTGAATGCTACAGTCCCGCTTGCCGAGATGTTTGGTTATGCGACCACCTTGAGGTCTATGTCCCAGGGGCGCGCAACCTACAGCATGGAGTTTGAAAAGTACGCGGAAGCGCCGGCCAATGTGGCGGAAATGATCGTTAAAAAGGCTTCTTAATCAGATTGCGAAATATTGCGAGGTAAAAGCTGTGTCCAAGGAAAAGTTTGAACGTAAAAAACCGCACGTAAACGTAGGCACGATTGGCCACGTCGACCATGGTAAGACCACGCTGACAGCGGCGATCACCAAGTGTATGGCCGAGAAATTTGGCGGTGAGAGTAAGGCGTACGATCAGATCGACAGCGCGCCGGAAGAGAAAGCGCGTGGTATCACCATCGCAACCGCGCACGTAGAGTATGAATCAGTCAATCGCCACTATGCGCACGTTGACTGCCCCGGCCATGCCGACTACGTGAAGAACATGATTACCGGTGCCGCTCAGATGGACGGNNCATCCTGCTGGCCCGCCAGGTAGGCGTACCCTACATCGTCGTGTTCCTGAACAAGGCTGACATGGTAGACGATGCCGAGCTGCTGGAGCTGGTTGAAATGGAAGTGCGCGATCTGCTGTCTTCCTATGAGTTCCCCGGCGACGACACCCCGATTGTTACCGGTTCAGCCCTGAAGGCCCTGGAAGGTGACAAGTCAGACATCGGCGTACCAGCCATCGACAAGCTGGTAGAGGCCATGGACAGCTACATTCCTGAGCCTGAGCGCGCCATCGACGGTGACTTCCTGATGCCGGTAGAAGACGTGTTCTCAATCTCCGGTCGTGGTACTGTGGTGACCGGTCGTATCGAGCGTGGTGTGGTCAAGGTGGGCGAGGAAGTGGAAATCGTAGGTATTCGCGCCACTACCAAGACGACTTGTACTGGCGTTGAAATGTTCCGCAAGCTGNNNNCCGTACCACCGACGTGACCGGTTCAGTAGATCTGCCAGCCGGAACCGAGATGGTAATGCCCGGTGACAACATCGGTCTGACCGTGAGCCTGATCGCTCCGATCGCGATGGAAGAAGGTCTGCGCTTTGCGATCCGTGAAGGCGGTCGTACCGTCGGCGCGGGTGTAGTTGCCAAGATTATTGAATAACAGCGTA
This sequence comes from Proteobacteria bacterium UBA6915, assembly GCA_002450975.1. Lineage (GTDB taxonomy): Bacteria > Pseudomonadota > Gammaproteobacteria > UBA6915 > UBA6915 > UBA6915. Next base: position 5,256 of record DKAX01000228.1, on the reverse strand, counting down.
AGTAGGTAAACAATGAGCGTTTCTAATCAAAAGATACGAATCCGTCTGAAGGCGTTTGATCATCGTCTGATCGATCAGTCGGCCAAAGAAATCGCCGAAACCGCCAAGCGGACCGGTGCGCAGGTGAAGGGTCCAATCCCATTGCCGACCAAGATGGAGCGTTTTACCATCCTGATTTCACCCCATGTGAACAAGGATGCGCGCGATCAATATGAGATGCGCACACACAAACGTTTGATGGATATTGTCGATCCTACCGACAAAACTGTTGATGCCCTGATGAAGCTGGATCTGGCTGCGGGCGTTGATGTACAGATTAAACTGAGTTAAAACAGCTAACTTTTCCGGCTCCTCTGGCCGGTTTCCACTCCTTCCAACGGAAACCGGCGCATGAGCAAGTATGAGGTAACAGCATGACTATTGGTGTCGTCGGACGCAAAGCCGGCATGACTCGAATTTTTACCGAAGATGGTGCTTCCGTTCCTGTCACGGTAATCGAGGTTGAGCCAAATCGAATCGCGCAAGTAAAAGGTAATGATACAGACGGATACAGTGCCCTGCAGGTGACTGTAGGTGCTCGTCGTGCCCATCGCGTTAGCAAGGCCTTAACCGGTCACTACGCCAAGGCCGGTGTTGCGCCTGGTCGTGGCCTGTGGGAATTCCGCCTGGCCGAAGGTGAAGGTGCCGAGTTGACCCCTGGTGCAGAGATCAAAGTTGATATCTTTGAGCAGGGTCAAAAGGTGGATGTCACCGGAACAAGTATCGGTAAGGGTTTCGCTGGTGTTGTCAAGCGCCACAATTTCCGTACTCAGGATGCCACCCACGGTAACTCCTTGTCGCATCGTGCACCAGGTTCTATCGGTCAGAACCAGACACCTGGCCGTGTTTTTAAGGGCAAGCGTATGGCTGGTCACATGGGTAATGTGCGCGTTACCACTCAGAACCTTGAAGTGGTTCGTGTAGATGCGGAAAAGAATCTGCTGCTGATCAAAGGCGCCGTACCCGGTCCCAAGGGCGGCAATGTGATTGTCCGTCCCGCGGTTAAAGCGCGCGCTTGATAGAGGAAAGTGTTATGGAATTGAATTTGCTGAATGCGTCCGGAAAGGCCTCAGGTACCATCAAGGTATCTGATGAGGCCTTCGGCAGTGAATATAAAGAGTCGCTGGTTCATCAGGTTGTAACTGCCTACATGAACGGTGGTCGTGCCGGCACCAAGGCTCAGAAGACCCGTCGTCAGGTTTCTGGTGGTGGTCTCAAGCCCTGGCGCCAGAAAGGTACTGGCCGTGCCCGTGCTGGATCTAGCCGCAGTCCGCTGTGGCGTGGGGGCGGGAAATCATTTGCCGCTGTGCCTCGTAGTTTCGAGCAGAAGGTCAATCGTAAGATGTATCGCGCTGCTATGCGCTCCATCATGTCCGAGCTGGCACGTCAGGATCGCCTGGTAGTGGTCGACTCCATGGAATTGAGCGCGCCTAAGACCAAAGAGATGGTCGCCAAGATGCAGGCGCTGGGTGTTACGGATGCGCTGTTCGTCGTGGAGACGGTGAGTGAAAATCTGGCACTAGCTGCTCGCAACCTCTATCACGTTGGTCTGTGCGAGGCTAAGGATCTGGATCCTGTGAGCCTGGTAGGTTTCGAGAAGGTTGTGGTTACTTCGGCTGCCGTCAAGCAGATTGAGGAGAGGCTGGCATGAATAAAGAACGTTTAATGAAGATATTGCAACGGCCTCACGTGACGGAAAAAACCGCCATGGCCGGTCAAGGCAATAATCAGGTGGTTTTCAAAGTCGCTGCGGATGCAACCAAACTGGAGATTCGCCGTGCGGTTGAGACCATGTTTGAAGTTAAGGTAGCTGCAGTTCGTACCTCTATTGTAAAGGGTAAGAACAAGCGTTTTGGTCAGGTTGCCGGTCGTCGTAGTGACTGGAAAAAGGCCTATATCTCGCTGCAGCCTGGACAAAACATCGAGATGCTCGGTGTCGAGCAATAAAGCTGGAAGGTAAGCAATCATGGCAATAGTAAAAGCAAAACCTACGTCAGCCGGACGCCGTTTCGTTGTCAAGGTCGTCAATCCTGACCTGCACAAGGGTGCACCGTATGCGCCTTTAGTCGAGAAAAAGACCAAAAACGGGGGTCGTAATAACAATGGTCGCGTGACTGTACGTCATCAAGGCGGTGGTCATAAGCAACATTATCGTGTTATCGACTTTAAACGTAACAAAGACGGTATTCCAGGTACGGTTGAGCGTCTGGAGTATGACCCGAATCGCAGTGCGAACATAGCGTTGGTACTGTATGCAGACGGTGAGCGTCGCTACATCATAGCTCCCAAAGACGTCAAGGCCGGCAGTGAGTTGTTGTCGGGCAATCAGGCCCCAATAAAGGCTGGTAATACATTGCCGCTTCGTTTGATTCCTGTCGGTACGGTGATTCATTGTATTGAATTGAAGCCCGGTAAAGGTGCACAAATCGCTCGCAGTGCGGGAAGTTCTGTGCAGCTGGTTGCTCGCGAAGGTGACTATGCAACTGTTCGTCTGCGTTCAGGTGAAATGCGCAAGGTTTTGGCTGATTGTCGCGCCACTATCGGCGAAGTAGGAAATTCTGAACACAATCTGCGTTCATTGGGTAAAGCCGGAGCCAAGCGTTGGCGCGGCGTTCGTCCCACAGTCCGCGGTGTTGCTATGAACCCGGTTGATCATCCGCATGGCGGTGGTGAAGGTCGTACTTCCGGTGGCCGTCACCCGGTTTCGCCATGGGGTACCCCGACCAAGGGATACAAAACCCGCAAGAACAAGCGTACTAACAATATGATTGTTCGCCGTCGGAAACAGAAGTAAGAGATTGAAGAGGAACTGAGTAATGCCACGCTCAATTAAAAAAGGCCCTTTCATTGATTTCCACCTGTATAAAAAGGTGGAAGAGGCTGTAGCCAGTAATAATCGCCGCCCGATCAAAACCTGGTCGCGTCGCTCGATGATTTTGCCCGAGATGGTCGGTTTGACTATCGCGGTGCATAACGGCAAGCAGCACGTACCGGTACTGGTTAACGAGAACATGGTTGGCCACAAACTTGGCGAATTTGCCGCGACCCGCACCTTTAAGGGGCACGTGGCGGATAAAAAAGCCAAATAACACGAGGTGATTGAGATGGAAGTGGCAGCAAAACTGAAATATGCCCGCATATCGGCACAAAAAGGTCGCCTGGTCGCAGATCAGATCCGCGGTGTGCCTGTTGAGCGCGCGATACAAATTCTGACCTTCAGCCCGAAAAAGGGTGCGGCGATCATTAAGAAGGTTCTGGAATCAGCGGTCGCCAATGCCGAGCACAACAACGGTGCCGACATCGATGAGTTGAAAGTGGCAAAAATCTGTGTAGATGAAGGTCCTACCTACAAGCGCATGCATGCACGCGCCAAAGGTCGTGGAAACCGTATCTTGAAGCGCACCAGTCACATTACCGTGACTGTGGCTAGCAAATAAAGCGAGGGTTGCAATGGGTCAGAAAGTACATCCAACGGGGATTCGTCTTGGTATCGTTAAGGACTGGACCTCCAAATGGTATGCGGATTCAAAGAATTTTCCTGATTACCTGAATACGGACCTGAAGGTACGTGCATTCATCCGGGAAAAGCTTGCAAATGCATCTGTCAGCCGTGTTCAGATCGAACGTCCGGCGCGTAATGCGCGCATAACCATTCACACTGCCAGACCGGGTATCGTCATCGGTAAAAAGGGTGAAGATATCGAGGTGTTGCGTAAGGAAGTCTCCAACTACATGGGCGTTCCTGTGCATATCACCATCGAGGAAGTGCGTAAGCCTGAATTGGATGCGACCCTGGTTGCTGAAGGGGTGGCCCAGCAGTTGGAACGTCGTATCATGTTCCGCCGGGCAATGAAGCGCGCTGTAACTAACTCCATGCGTGTTGGTGCCCAAGGCGTAAAAATTTGCGTGGCCGGTCGCTTGAACGGTGCCGAGATTGCCCGTACCGAGTGGTATCGTGAAGGCCGTGTTCCCTTGCACACACTGCGAGCCGATATCGATTACGGCGTTGCGGAGGCTAAAACCACCTACGGCATCATCGGTGTAAAGGTTTGGATCTTCAAAGGTGAGATTCTGGATGCTTCCGAGGTTCTTTCTCCTGTCAGCAGCGAAAAGCCGGCAGCGGGTTGAGGAGTAAATAGTCATGTTAATGCCAAAACGGACAAAATTCCGTAAACAAATGAAGGGCCGCAACCGCGGGCTCGCGCAATCTGGCAATAAAGTCAGTTTCGGAGAGTACGGCCTGAAGGCCTTGGATCGCGGTCAAATTACGTCCCGGCAGATTGAGGCGGCGCGTCGTGCCATGTCTCGTCATGTTAAGCGTGGCGGAAAAATCTGGATCCGAATTTTTCCCGACAAACCAATCACCCAGAAGCCTTTGGAAGTTCGTNNGGTGATGTAATGAAAGCGAGTGAATTGAGAGATAAATCCAACGACCAATTAAATGAAGAATTACTTGGTCTGTTGAAGGAGCAATTCAATTTGCGTATGCAATTGGGTATGGGCCAAATGAGTCAACACCACCTGCTGCGTCGGGTGCGTCGTGATATCGCTCGTGTAAAGACCATATTGAACGAAAAAGCGGGTAAAGCGTAATGAGTAACCAGGATTCAACTGTCAGAACCATTGTTGGTCGTGTTATCAGTAACAAGATGGACAAATCCATCACTGTACTGGTCGAGCGCAAGGTGGCTCACCCGTTGTATGGGAAATATGTAAAGCGTACAAAGAAATACCACGCACATGACGAGGCAAACAGCTGTCAGGAAGGCGATTTGGTCTCCATCAGTGAATGCCGTCCCTTGTCCAAGACTAAGTTCTGGACATTGGTAAGTGTGCTGGAAAAGGCGAAATAGTAGGTATTTCAACGAGTTGAAGCTTTTTTGGGCTTGGCAGGAGCGCTCGACAAGGGCTCTTGCCGGTGAAACTCTTTGGATCCTCTGTGTTTTATGGTATTATTGCGCGCCCCTGAACCCGGGGTGCTTAGTAGCTGGGAATATTCTGGAGAATATCGATGATTCAGACAGAATCAATGTTGGACGTTGCGGATAACAGCGGTGCTCGTCGTCTGCAATGTATTAAGGTGCTTGGTGGGTCTCATCGCCGCTATGCCGGTGTGGGCGATATCATTAAGGTCACCATCAAAGAGGCAATCCCCCGGGGTAAGGTGAAGAAGGGTGAGGTGTATAGCGCAGTTGTGGTGCGCACGCGTAAGGGTGT
>DKAX01000229.1 GCA_002450975.1 Proteobacteria bacterium UBA6915 | reverse complement strand
TAGGCGTATTCATTATCGGATATGGCCTGGTGCAATAGCGCGTCGGCATTGACTAGTATGGCGACACCACCCTGAGGGGTGTCGAAATAGCGAATCGGTACGGCTATTGCGAAGGAGCCCAACGTTTCATTGAAGGTGATCTGATGCCTGCCCCAGGATAACGTTTGTTTTACTGAGTCGAGGTTAAACCAGTCACTGGGGCCTTCTTTGCTTTTGGCAATCGGTTTGCCGGAAAAATCATAGGCGATAACCGATTCAATTCCGGGCAAACGGTTGAGTTCGGAAATAGCTGCCGGAAAATAATTGGTGTGCCCGGTGGCATCGATCAGGCTATTGATGGCCAGGGAGCTGGTAGCGAAGGCGTCGACACTTTCCAGCAGGTGGGTAAGGCGCAGATTGATCTGATCCAGTTTGTGTTGAGCGCTGAGGGTAAGTTGCTGACTCATCTCAGCGCTGACGCGCATGATACCCAGAGTTACACTGCCGATGGCAACAAGCAGGAAAAAACCCAGGGTCAGCGCGGCGATCGTAACAGTAAAACGGGTCTTGATGCTGTAACCCATACGGGATTTTATCGATTTCATGACTAGCGATCCATGGGAATGAGTACACCGTTGCGGTAGACGGCCAGTTGCAGATTGTCTGGTCTCAAGCCGTCATGAAAGTCGGGGCGAAATGGTGGATTGTAGGTGCGTACCAAACCGTCGTAGGTCCCCAGACTTTCCAGGGCATGGCGGATTTTGTCGGAGTCCGTGCTACCTGCCTTGGCGATAGCCTTGGCCAGCATATGCGTCAGGTCGTAGGCATGGGCCGTCCCTGTGGGGGCGATGATTTCACTTTCCGATTTAACGCCATACAGTTTCTTATAGAGATTGACGACGTTGCGCGCTTTGGGTGAATTGTTTTTGATGAAGCTGAATGTTTGCAGAACACGCAAGTCGATCTGCGTCAAGGCATCACCGGCCATTTCCTGGAAGCGTCCGCCTGTAATGCCCCAATGGGAAATGATGGGCAGGCGTTTTTCGCGGGCGGCGATATTTTTCACTATTTCGACCCCTTCCAGAACGTTTCCTACGTAAATAATTACGCCGGCTCCGGCGGCGTAGAGGCGGTCAATCTTCTCCTGGTGTTTCTGTTCCCCCCAGTCAAACCACGCAACGCCAATAGGTTCCATATTGCGCTTTTTCAGTTCTGCTGTGAATGCCTCGTAGCTGCTTCTGCCCCAGCCGTTGTTTGCCAGTAATATACCTACCTGATCAGAGATCTTCAGGGCTTCGCTTAGTAGAAATGGAGCTGCATATTCGTCACGTACGGAGACGCGAAAAACGAAATTGGGATTGTGCTTGTTGTCGACAATATCAGTGGCCGCCGCCCAGGGATCGAGCATAATGAGTTTTTTCTGGTGGATGAGATCAATTTCCGACAAGGCTACAGGGCTGCTAATGCCGGCAAATACAGCAACCAGATTGGGGAGGGCAGAAAAGCGTTGAATATTATCGATACCGCGTGCGCTAACCATGGAGTTATCGCGCGCCAGCAAAACCAGTTTTTTACCCAAAACGCCGCCAGCATTATTGATTTCTTCCAGGGCTATTTCGATACCACGGCGTATGGATAGCCCGGAGTAGGCAGAATTACCGGCCATATCCGCGTCCAGACCGATAAGTAGTTCTCCCTCGTTGAAGGATCGGGTTTCCTCAACGCCTTGTCTGAATTGTTCGATGATCTCGGTACCGAAATTTATACGCTGACGTTCGATCATCGGACGGACCGCCTGTTCAAGGGCTGCGCGCGTGGATTGCGATAGCGTAGTTACCTGGGTACCACCGGCTCTGATCACCTGGAGCTGTTGTTCTTCCTGGGCTGCAGCCAATTCGCGTTCGTAGGTTGTAGCCTCCTTGCCGGCCTGTAGCAGGATCTCTTGTAGGTTTCCGGGTAGCCTGTCAAAGGATTTGCGGGAGAAGATCAAAACCTGGGACAGATAGCCGTGGTTCGTTAATGTCAGGTAAGGCTGAACCTCGTGGAATCCCATATTGAATAGCGTGCTCACCGGATTTTCCTGGCCGTCCACCACTTTTTCCATCAGAGCCTGGCGGGTCTTGGCAAAATCAATCGCAATTGTCTGGGCTCCCCAGGCCTGAAATTGATCGCGCAAGACTTCGCTGCGCATGATACGAAAGCGCATGTTTTTAAAATCCTGCGGAGTATTAATGGGGCGGGAAGTCGTAAGTTGTTTGAATCCACTTTCCCAGAAGGAGACGCCAATCAGATCGTGCTGTAGCAACTTATTAAATAGTCCTATACCCACACTATCCAGAACCCTATGTGCTGTTGCCCGGTCGGGAAAAAGGAAGGGAAGGTCGACGACCTGTATGGCGGGTACCACTGTGGAGAGCTTGGCGGTGGGAGGTACGATGATATCAAGTTTACCCTCCTGTGCCAGGGAAATCATTTCATAGTCAGTCCCTGAAGACTGGGCCGGGTGTATGTTGATATTAAGCCGTCCCTGGCTCCTTTGTCTGACCAATTCCGTAAAACGTATGGCGGCCAGGTGGTGGGGGCTGGACTCAGGCATGTTATGGCCCAAGTGCAGTTGAATGACCTCGTTTTGGTCACCACGGTTTTCCTGTTGGCAGGCGGAAAGGCAACACAACCCGCAGAGTAAAAATATTCGGTACATTGGTAAACTTATCGTTGCTAAAGTTTAGGCAAGAGACTGAAACTAAATTTATAGCACGCTTTATATAGCATGACAGACATTGATGAGAAATGGTTCGAGGGGAAAAGTCCGGCTTGTTGCGCTGTAGGATGGTTGTGTCACATGGAGAGGACCTTTTTTGCTAATATAAAAACTTCCTGATATGGTTGAATACTGGGGCCGTATCCGGTAGGTCCTTGATAACGCGTTACGACCCGCTAAAGCGTCGATCATCTTTTTCCTGGATAATAAATGGACTGGTTTTTCGTCACACTACTCAGTGCCTTTCTACTGGCCACTGCCGACGCTTTGACCAAGCGATTTCACGCGGGTTATCCATCACACGAGCTGACTCTTTTACGTATCCTGTTGCCAGCTTTGCCCATGGTACCTCTGCTGTTTTTTTTTCCTTTGGGTGCTGTGCAATCGGGTTTTTGGTGGCTGGTTCTAGTGCTGATCCCCTTGGAGGCGCTGGCAACTTTTCTCTATATGGCGGCAATTCGCAGTAGCCCGCTACACCTGACAGTGCCCTACATGGCTTTCACCCCGGTGTTGAACATCTTCACCGGCTGGTTTTTCCTGGATGAGATGGTATCGATGCAGGGGGTGGGTGGCATTACCCTGGTTGTCCTGGGGGCCTATCTGCTCAATTTTCGTTACGAGCATCTACATAGTGCTCGCGCCTTGCTGGAGCCGTTGACTGCAATTATTCGTGAGCCCGGCTCACGCCTTATGCTAATGGCGGCTACGATTTATAGTCTGGTGTCAGTTCTTGGCAAGAAGGCCTTTGCCTATACTGATCCCGTTACCTTTGCCTTGTATTACTACGTCATCCTGGCGGCCTGCTATGTGGCCTATTATTCCTGGCGTCGGCCCGCGGCCTTGGTCCTGGTGATACGCCGTCCGGTGAGTAACGCCATCATCGGGCTGCTTTTGGCCGTTATGATTGTCAGCCATTTCATCGCCCTGGCCCAGGTAGAGGTTGCCTATATGATTGCTGTAAAGCGTAGTAGTCTGTTGTTCGGCATTCTCTACGGTGCCTTTATGTTCAAGGAGGCGGGGTTGGGCCTGCATTTTCTCGCCGGTTCGGTTATGGTGGCCGGTATCGTCCTGATTGTGATGTGAGGAGAAGGCTATGCTGGTTGAAGAGGCCATTGAGAAACGTTTTTCCACCCGTGCATTTCTTGAAAAACCTGTCAGCCGGCAAGTACTGGAGGATATTCTTGCGGTGGCCCGGCATTCACCATCCGGCGGTAATATTCAGCCCTGGCAAGTGGTGGCTGTCAGCGGTAATGCGAAACAGCGGGTGACGCAATCCATTCTTGATGCCCGCGGCCGCGGGGTTACGGAGCACCCCGATTTTCCCTACTACCCGTCAATATGGAAGGAACCCTATCTGGCGCGCCGGCGCTCCTGCGGGCTGGCTCTGTATCAGGCCCTGGGGATAAAGCGTGAAGACAAGGAGCGGCGCCTGCAGGTGTGGGATGATAATTACCATTTTTTCCACGCGCCGTTAGGTTTGCTGTTTTTTATGGACAGAGATGTCGGGCAGGGGGCCTGGGTAGACATGGGGCTGTTTCTGCAAACCCTTATGTTGACGGCTACTGCGCGCGGACTGGGTTGTTGTCCGCAGGCGGCCATCGCCGACTATCCCGATGAGGTACGTCAGGCCGTCAATGTTTCAGATTCCTTGATGCTGGTGTGCGGTATGTCGCTGGGTTACCCCGATGAAGCAGCGCCGATCAATAATTATCGTACCGAGCGTGAAGCCATCGATCGCTTTTACCAATGGATGGATGCCTGAGTCAGGTGGTTCAGCTATGACCTTGCCATTGGATTTTCCCGTTTTGGTTTATCTGCTGATGGTAATCGCGCTGGGATATTTCGTGCGCGGTATCGTCGGTTTTGGCTCCGGCCTGATATCCGTCCCCTTGCTGGCGATGGTGTTACCGCTGTCCCTGGTGGTGCCGCTGATCGTGGTGTTGGATTATGTCGCATCGTTAAGTCATGGCNNGCTATCAGTCTGTTTCAGATTCTGCAAAATGATGTCTTGATACGTGGGCTCGCAGTATTCATCATAGCCTATGCGATTTATAGCTGGTGGAATCCGCAGCCACAGGTGCAGGCCAGTGCTGCGTGGGGGATGCCCTTGGGTTTTTTTGGTGGACTGATCGGAGCCTTGTACGGTACCGGCGGGCCGTTTTATGTGATCTACATGTCTTTACGTCGCCTTGAGAGTTATGCCTTTCGCGCAACATTCGCCGCATTGTTTGTCTTCGAGGGACTTTTCCGCATTGCTGGTTATGCCGGTGTCGGTATGTTGGATCGGCAGTTATGGATGGTTTTTCTCATAAGTTTGCCTGTGACGCTTGTGATGCTCTACCTGGGCAGTCAGGTTCACACACGTTTGTCGCGAACCATGTTTCAACGTATGATCAGTGGTCTATTGTTGGTAAGTGGCGCGGTTTTGTTGGTGAAAACTTTATAGGAGGGAAGCGATGGCTTGGTTAAAGGGCTTTGTAGCGGCAATGGTATTGTTATCTACAGGTTGTAGTGAAGAGCAACAAAATAAACTGTCACGTTTGGGGGTAACTTGGCTGGAAGGGGATTATCTGGTTACCTATGCTGATGGGGCCCATGTTAAGAGTTGGCGCGTCGTTGACGGTAAAGTCACCAGTGAGCCGCAAAAGGGTTACTACTATTTTTGGGCCCTCGTCGATGGCAAGAAGCGCTATGTTCAAACGCCCATTGCCAGAAGCTATATCGAAGAGGTTGATTGATTCAGTACTAAATGTTCAGGTTGGATTTTCATGCTGATCTGTCTCCTGCTGAGAGTGCCTTACAAAGATCAGTTTGTCGGTATTAAAGCCAAGATTCCGGGCCTGTGTAATCAGCCTTTCTTGGATTGTCTTGTCCAGGGTTGGCGTTCTGGAGAGTATCCATAGATAAGATTGATTGGGACCGGCTACCAGAGAGTAGCGGTAATCCTCTTTATCCAGGGCCAGGATGTGATATCCGCCATAAAAGGGTCCAAAAAAGGAGACTTTGAGGCTGCCGGTGGTGGGGGAACCGAGAAAATAGGCCTTGCCCTCTGCCTGGCGCCAGGATTGTTTTTTGTCATCGTAGCCTCGATTGATTACCAGGATGCCGCCATCTTCACGCCGCCTGTAATTGGCGGTCACTTGAGACAGCCCACGTTCAAAGCTGTGGTCCAGGCGGGCAATCTCGTACCAGCGCCCAAGATATCGTTCCGCCTGGAAATCTTCCACGACGCTCAGCCCCTCGGGCAAGGCGACACAGCCGTGCAGACAGATGACCAGAACGCATAACAGGATTTTATTCATGGCGGTGAACTCGTGAATACCTAATGACAGTTTAGGTGGTCCAGCGCTGTAGGGGTGTAAAAAGGGGTTACAGTTTGTCTCGCAGGTAGTGGTGTTGGACCAGGCCGCTGGGGTAAGAGCGGCTGTCCAGCAACCGTAACACCTGTTGTTGGTTCTGCGGTTTGAATAGGGGTATGCCCTCGCCCAGCAACACCGGGATAAAGGAAATAATGTATTCGTCAATGGCATTTTGACGTTGAAACTGCTCGATCAACTCGGCACCGCCGACCAGCCAGAGGTGGTGGGAATCCTTTAATCGACTGTGCAATTCGTCTACTGGGTTACCACTGAGCCAGTATAGGTTGTCAGTCAGCGCGGGCGGCTGGTGGTGGGAAAAGACGAAAGTTGCCCGGTCACCGTGGGGCCATTCGCCCCAGCTCAGAATCTGCTCAAAGGTACGGGCGCCGATCAGCAGTCCATCGACGGAGTTATAAAAGGCCTGATAGCCATAATCTTCACCTGGAATTTCAACGAGGCTTAGCCATTCGATGTCGCCATCAGGCCTGGCGATGTATCCATCCAGGCTACAAGCTATATATAGGCTGACCTTGGGCATAGGATGCTCCCTAATTTTACCCCATTTCGGTGAGGGCAAAGATCGGACATTACAGACCATTTCCTTGTCTGGCAAATGCTTAAGTTGGGCTTGGGGTTAAGCCGGTGCCGTGGGCAACCGATAACTCCCTCTCGACCATTCGATTTTCGGGCCTATGACCACACCAATACTGATTTGTGATGACTCCAGTTTTGCCCGCAAGCAAATGGCGCGGGCCCTGCCGGCACAATGGGATGTCGAGGTCAGTTTTGCAGCCAATGGTGCAGAGGGCTTGGAGGCCATCAGGCAGGGCAAGGGGCATATCCTGTTTTTGGACCTGAATATGCCGGTGATGGACGGCTACCAGGTGTTGCAGGAGATTCGGCGTCTGGATCTGCCGGCGGTGGTTATCGTGGTTTCCGGGGACATACAACCGGAGGCGCGTAGCCGCGTCATCAGGCTGGGTGCCCTGGATCTGATCAAGAAACCGGTGGATGCGCCGCGAATCCTGGAGGTATTGCAGAGTTACGGTATTGGCCTGGACAAGGGAGACCAGGAGGCCAGCGTACAGGACCATGGCATGGCCATCGATCTGCGCGACGGCTACCGGGAGATTGCCAACGTCGCCATGGGCCGGGCGGCCGACCTGTTGGCGCAATTGCTGGGGGTATTCGTTAATATGCCCATTCCCAATATCAATCTGATCGCCCAGGGCGAGCTGCATATGGCTCTGACCCATGTGGCTGATCATGTCACCGTCTCTGCGGTCTGTCAGGGGTTTATCGGCGATGGTATCGCCGGTGAGGCCTTGTTGATCTTTAACGAGTCGAGCTTTTCCGCTATCGCCGGTTTGATGCGCTATGAAGGCAAGGCCGACAATTATGTGCAACTGGAATTGTTGATGGATATCTCCAACATCCTCATCGGTGCCTGTCTCAAGGGCTTGGGGGAACAGCTTGGCGTCAGCTTTAACCAAGGTCACCCCATCGTCCTGGGCCGTCATATCAGTCTGGAAAAATTGTTAAAAGAGGGGGTTCACACCTGGCAGCGTACACTGGCTGTCGAGATCGGCTACAGCATTGAGAACATGAATATCAATTGTGACCTGCTGATCCTGTTTACCGAGGACTCCATAACCCGTTTAAACGAACATTTACACTATTTACTCGAAGAATGAATCAACAATCCTTGGACTTACGCGAATTTCACTGGCTGATGGATGTCATGCAGTCCATGGACATAGGACTGCTGGTTGTCGATGAGGCGTACAGTATTCAGGTATGGAACGGCTTTATGGCCAATCACAGCGGTGTAAGACCGGAAAAGGTGATCGGCAGTAATCTTTTCGACAGTTTTAGCGATATTCCCCGCGATTGGTTTGTACGCAAGGCCGATACCGTACGTTTGTTGCGTGGGCGTGCCTTTACCACTTGGGAACAACGACCCTATTTGTTTAAGTTCAAGAACTATCGGCCGATTACCGGCAGCGTGGAATTCATGTATCAGAATATCACCTTCATTCCATTAAGTTCTGCGGATGGCAGGGTGACCCATATTGGTGTGCTGATTTACGATGTAACGGATGTGGTGACCAGCAAATTGGAATTGGAAAAGGCCCGCCAGCCTCCCGTGACCTGATAGACGATTTTTGTTGGCTTGACGTATACTGTCCCCCTCCCAGTGTTAATCAAGTGAGTAAAGACTATGTTTTACAGGCGGGGCTTGTGGTTATTGGTTGTGGTTTCTTTAGTTGGTTGCACGCCATCGGTCAAAGCACCGGCAAAGTGGTATAGCGGCGAGACACTGCCTGTGGAGCAGCTGGCACGGCTGCAGATCCCTGATACCGTGAAGATCCGAGCAATCGACGGGCGCCGTGTCAAAGAGATTTCCACACTGGATAGTCATTATGAAGTTTTGGTGCTGCCAGGCAAACATGAGTTTATTGCTCAGTATCAGGATTTTATTCACATTACGGCAGTTGAGTTTGAAAAAATTCGTTCGGAGGAGGTGCAGGCGACCATGGAGTTTGCCGCGGGCAAGACCTATCGCATGCAGGAGGCAAAGGTCCGGGATGTTTTCGATGCCTATGATTATGCCAAGGCGTTTGAATTCAAGTTGACGCTGGTTGAGTAGGGTGACAATTATTGGCGAATAAAAAAGCCAGGCATCGCCTGGCTTTTTTATTCGGATCATTTACCGAATTACTGACCGAACATCATGCCCATGAAAGCAACGCCGAACAGTACAACGAACAGAATAATAGCCAAAGTCATGTGACCCTCCTCAGACAGACTCAATTCCCGAAGGAACCCCTAAAAATTAAGGTGCGATGGTAAACCAAGGAAAAGTTGAGGTCAACACTCGGAAAATCCCTTGATGTCTCAAGGGTATAAGCCACTAAAAAAGAGCAGGAAAATTAGATGCTATCCATTTATCGCTGCAGCTATTTGATTGTTCTAACCGTTGGTGTGTCCTGTAGAAGGGTGGTAGTGGATTCCGGCGTGCCCAACAGGTAAATCGTACCGATAAGAATCGCGGCGGCCGCTGTGATGATGGATATTTTTTTTGCCCGGACGATGATTGCTTTCATGTAACAGCTCCCTTATACGCTTTCCAGTTTATTATCGTGTAGTGCTTGAATCTTGAATTCCAGATGCATCATTATGCCGGTGTTAAATGTATAAATTTATTAACCAGTTATCAATTACATTGTGAATATTAGCGATTTCCAGCCATTTCGCTCCGGATGTCAGCCCCAATGCCGGGGCTGCAGCCATCGCGGCCTAAGTCTCGCTCAGAGTGAGGCCCAGAAGATTGGTTGGTTGAGCCGGATTTTGGCGTCCTGGTCGGGCCAGCTAGCAAGTTTGCATCATGCCCCAGTGGCACAACGCTGGCATTACCGGGACCGGGTCAGTCTGCACACCCGGTGGCAGGATGGCAGGTGGTGGGCGGGAATGATGCATCGGGATGAATTTACTCCCTTTGCGCGTTGCCCGGCGCAAAGTGACCGCTTGAACGACACACTGGAACTGCTTCTGGGTATTCTGCCAGGGCCGGATCATTTTCCCCTGGCCTACTACGTTCAGGCGTCGGCTCAGGTAGTGTTAGTGATAAAAAGCCATGCCTGGCCCGAGACACAGTGGCTGGACGACACGTTATTGAAGCAACTATCAGCGTTGCGGGTTGACGGTTTGTGGTTAAACCGGCATCCCAGCGCCGGCAGGCACCTATTCAGCAAGCGGGGTTGGAGCCTATTGGCGGGCAAGGCCTTTTCAGAAAGTGATCAGGGATTGCGCTATGGTCCAGCCGCCTTTCAGCAATTAATTCCGGCGTTGTATCAATACTCCCTGGACTCGGCCCGACAATTCCTGATGCCAAGGCAAGGCAGTAGTGTGTTGGACCTATATTGCGGTATTGGCGCTACCCTGAGGCTGTGGACAGAGGCCGGTGCGCATGTATTGGGAGTGGAGTCGGGGCGTGAGGCAGTGGAATGCGCACGCCACAATGCACCGGAGGCTGAGGTGTTACTGGGAATGTGTCGCGAGCGCATACCGCAGATGCGCCGCTGGTGTGAGGTGCAAACAGGCGAGCGTCTGCTCTACGTCAATCCACCGCGTACGGGGCTGGAACCTGAGGTATCACAATGGGTGGCGCTGGAGTATAGGCCAAATCGCATTGCCTATCTCTCATGTAGTGCCGGAACTCTAAAGCGCGATTTGATACAGTTGTGTGCCAATGGGTATCACGTGGTATCGATAACACCTTATGATTTTTTTCCCCAAACTCACCACGTGGAGACGCTGACTTTTCTTGAACTGGCGTAGATACTATTCGCAGGGTTCTTCGCCGTAGTCGATGGTTACTTCCTGGTTGGGCAGGATGTCCTTTACTGCGTAAAGATCAAAGCCTTCAAACTCGGCACTGGGTTTTTTACTGTGATTCAGGTAGCGCAGTACATTTCTGCCGTCGCGCCCCACCCAGCGGTCATCTTCCATCTGTGCCCACAGGACATGGGTGTCGTTCTCGGTGGTGACAGGGCCTTCATAACAGCCTAAATAGGTGCCGCTTTTAATCGGGCGTTTGGCGAACAAGCCTTTACCATGGATAGCGGAATCTTCGACGTAGAAGTAGGAATTGTAGGCAAAGGATTTATTCATGATGATTCTACTGCGGGATTACAGACAACTTTGTACCGAATATTATAAGTCATGTGCTGCGATTGCAAGGTTACAGGGATTTTCCGTGCGCAGGTTCGGCCCTGACAGGGCGAAAATAGTCGGTATTGGCGTAAAAAACCTCATGCTGATTTTGCTCGTGCCATTCGGGTATGCCAAGGATCGGTAACGGCTTCAGGTCTGAGGGCTGTAGCAGGCGGTCCGGCAACGTAGCGCACAGCATGGCGTCAATGCGGCATAGTTGATCCTCAAGTGACAAGGTGAAAAACGGCTGGTCGACGGTCAACAACAGACAGTTGGCGGTCATACCAATATAGGGGTTGACTGCCTTTTCATACATGGCATGTCCAAATAAATAGCAGTTTAAAGAGCGCCCCCATGCTGACCGGTTTTGCCAGAACAACTCATGCCAGGCATGATGGCGGACCATGTCCAGATACCGGTCATGCTCGGCGACCAATACAGCTCCGCACTCGTCAAACAGCGACAGGGCGTTTTCCTGTGGACTGCGGCGTGATCGGTCATCGGTCAATTGGAAGCGTCGTTGCGCGGCGTGAAAGTGGATATCGTTGATGACGACCTTGGTTTTGGGAAAGAGGCTCCAACTGGCGGCCTGAAAAAAGTCGTGCCAGTTTTCCAGACGGGTCTGCACCTCGCCGGTCAAATAGATGCGCGGCGCATAGTGGTGCTCGAATTGGGAGGCCTTGTCATCCTGGGGGACTAAGCGCAGGGGCGCACCACCGGCAGTGATGATCGGGCCGGTTAATGCATCCAGCATTTGTTGCATGTCATCCAGCCCTGGCCATTGTCTGTAGCCCTGAAAGCGTTGCGCCACCCTGTCCAGCGGAAACATGGCCGGGCAGCACTGTATAAATGTGGGATTCCAGGGTGAGATTACGGTCTTGGGCATAGGCAAGGGCAGGGCAAACCAATTGCAAAATTCTCGCTATTATATAGGAATGTCCAGACAATCCGAACAAATCGCATAATGCAGGCTGCGTTGTCGCTCGGGGTAAGCGCCTGCCTGATGGGGCAGCCGGTACGTTATGACGGGACTGATCGCCGCAATGGCTACGTCTTCGGTCATCTGTCCGATTTTTGCCTGTTGAGTCACTATTGCCCGGAGGTGGCTGCCGGATTGGGCGTGCCACGGCCGCCTATTCAATTACGACAGGGTGGTCAAGGGGTGGAGGTAGTGATGGTTCATGACCCGGACCAATCGGTGACCGCTGAGCTGGATTGGGCCTGTTTCCGTGCCGAGGGATTGTTGACCGAAATCGACGGGTTCATCGGCAAGAGCCGTTCCCCCAGTTGCGCAGTTGCCGATGCCACCTTGTTCGCCCAGGATGGTACTTCGCAAAGCTGCGATGGCTATCTTGTCGCCCACCTGCGCCGTTGTGACCGTTTGCTACCGGTGATCAGTGACGAACAAATCGTTGATACAGAAGAGCGGCTGCGCTTTTTTGAAATGGCCATAGTGCATAGTTGGTGGCGGACCCAGAGCCCTCTGCCTGGTGCCGTGTTTGAAACCTTGATGCGACTCAGTCTGTTGGCACGGGGCCAGCGCCTGCAGTTCGCCAATGATGAGTCGGCTGAAACCCTGGCGGTGCGTTTGGCAGCCGCTTTGTCCCAGGGGATTACCCCGCAAGGTCATAGCCGGGTATTGCGCCTGTTGCAGGATGAGATGGCGCAGCGTCTGCCGTTAAATATTCTCGATGAGTTGGCAGGGCTGGCCAGTGCCTTCGAGGATGGACGACTGAGTCGAATTCAGTCGCTGTTTGCCCTGGTAGAACTGCTGGAGGGGCAGGGGCTCGAGGACTATCTACAGCTGCCCTATCTACTTTGTGCCCGCCTTGGAACTTACTAATTCCATTAAAAATTCGTTGTAGGGTGATTGGTCCCAGTGGCGGCCCCCCAGTGCCAGATAACGTATACGCCCTTGTGGGTCGATCAGAAATGTAGATGGCAGACCGCGTGGTTGCCATTGGGCGGTGACGCTGCCGTCACTGTCCAATAAAGGGACGATATCCGGTGCAACGATGCCCATAAAGGCGAAGACGGTGTCCTCGTCCTCGGCGGTGTTGATCAGACGGAATTCGATGGCTTTGCCATCGAACTGTCGGGCGACGGTCTGGATAGTCGGCATCTCCTTGCGGCAGGGACCGCACCAACTGGCCCAGAAGTGCAGGAATACCCAATGACCCCGCGACTGCTCCAGGTCATAGGGGTTGCCGTCCAGGTCCTGGAGTTTCAGCTCTGCGGCGGGATTGCCCGGCAGGGTCAGGATACCCTTGGGTGCAGGAGGGGCAGCCTGAACCGGTGGTATTGCCAGCCAAACCAACAGGCAAAAGGTTAAGCCAATTTTCAGTTTACTCTTTGCGACACTGAACATTTTTTATTTGCACCTGTTTGACGGGACCATCCATCTGTTCACCACTCCTGAGTGTGACATCGACATTGAAAGGGTGGTCACTGTATTGAAAAACCAGATTGCCGCCCACGCTCTCGGAAGGCTGCATATTGAGTTCATCCGGCAATTGGGTCCAGTAAAAGGTCGATTGCAGATTGGCGGGCAGTTTTTCCATTTTCCAGTACTGTTGCCATTCGCTCAAGCTGATTCGTATGGGCGCCGGTTCTGCGACAAAGCGCCAATCGGCCAGGCGCAGCCAGGTGACCCGTTCACTCTTGTTGCGCAATGAGGTGGTAATGAAACAGTGACCGGCCAGGTGGCGAATGGCCTCGGCTGGAAAGCCGCGCCCCTCATAAAAAGCGGCGATTTGCTGTCCCGTGCGCGGGGCCAGCCGGATGACTATTTCGTTATCCTCGTAGCGAAAGGTTTGTTCCACTGGAGTGGCAGCGAACGACGGCTGACACAGCAGTGGCATGGCAAGCAACGGATAAATCACAAATTTGTTCATCATATCAACTTTAGTTTTGTCTGCTGTATGGTGGCGGTTGTCTATGGCCGGTCCATAATTTTATAATAGTCCCCCCAATTCCGACAGGAGGTGTTATGCCGACGTATGACTATCGTTGCGAAGCCAATGGCCGTGTGCTCGAGGTGAAACACCCTATGAGTGCCAATATTGCCACCTGGGCACAATTGTGTGAACTGGCCGGGATCGACGTTGGTGATACGCCGGTCGACGCGCCGGTCAAACGCCTGGCTACCGGTGGACAAGTGGTGAAAAGCGGTAGTTTAGGTGAAACCGGCGCTCCCGCCTGTGCCAGCGGTCCGTGTTGCGGCGGCGGTATGTGCGGTTTCAATAGTTGACCATCCTTTACACTGCATCTTCCTGATGTGCTGACGATTTGGGTTCCCCCTGGATGCAGGATAAAATTTTCGACTCCCTGGCCGTCAAGTTTGGCCACAAGATCTACGGCACCGCCAAAGGTGCCGTTCGTTTAACTGTATTGCAGCGAGACCTCGATGACTGGGTGTTTGCACAAGCAGGCAAACGCCCTTTGCGTATTCTCGACGCCGGTTGTGGTCAGGGGCAGTTTTCCCTGGAACTGGCGCGCCAGGGGCATGAGCTGGTGTTGTGTGAACCTTCCGCCGATATGCTCGAGGTTGCCCGTCAGGCGTTTCAGACGCTTGTGCAGCCAAACGTTCAATTTGTGCAATCCACTATACAGAATCTGTCGCGCGAGGAGATAGGGGACTTCGATCTGGTGCTGTGTCATGCTGTGCTGGAATGGCTGATCGAGCCAAGTCTGGTGTTTGACAGCCTGTTGAAGTTTGTACGTCCGGGTGGTTATCTTTCCCTGATGTTTTACAACGTCAACAGTATCGTCTTTCGCAATCTGGTGCGCGGTAATTTTTACAAAGTGCTGTCCCAGCGCTATCGTGGTGACGAGAACAGCCTGACACCAATCAATCCACTGGAACCCAACGTCGTCTATAACTGGTTCGAAGAATATGGCATCGCGATCATCGGTAAGTCCGGTGTGCGGGTCTTTTATGATTATATGGAAAAGGCCATGCGTGAACAGCGTACACTGGAGGATATCGTCGCCATGGAGTTGAAGTTTTCCCGTAACCCGGAGTTCTTAGCACTGGGGCGGTATATCCATGTGCTGGGGCAAAAAAAGAAATAATTTTGGCGAAAAGAGGTTGCCGCAGGCATGACTGCGGCAACCCAGTTGACTACCAGAGTCCGCCGATAGTGAAACTCAGTGTGGTGTAGTTGTCACCTTCGATTTTCTTGAGCGCGTAGTCCATGCCTAACAGTATACGGGTCTCCGAGGAGATAGGAATACCGTATCCGACGCCGCCTAACACACCAAAGCCCCAATCAGAAGTGGAACTGTTGTTTTCCGAATCTATAATCACACCGCGTGCCATGCCGGCATCGGCGCGTACGAATACTCCTTCACCGATTTCCGCCTGAAAGAAATTCATATAGCTGGCGCCGTAGATATAGGTGTTTAGTTGCATGGAATAGACTGAATCCGCCAGTTGGTCACCGGAGGAATTTATTACAAAGCCAATGATCGACTGATCATCAACGGGAATATAGAAACCAAACATGTCCATGGCAAGCTGGGTGCGCTCTACTCCTGGCAAGTCCGCGATAGCGTTCATGGTTTCTTCAAGCGGTGAGGCGTAGTGATTGCGTGCCATACCGATATTCCAGTTGAAGTACCAGTCTTCCAGTTCGGCATGGGCGCTGGGGGCCATCAAGGCCAGACCCACGGTGGCGAAGAGAGCGGTCACGCTTTTTTTCATGATTATTCCTTTCCTGCTAGGGTAAAAAGTAAAGGCGGGATTTTATGCCGGGGATGGCAAAAAAGTCACTCGGATTGTGTTATATCTGATTGGGTTACAGGGGATTGTGTTTCACTGATTCCCTCCCACGCCTGTCGCCTGCACAGGCCGCCCATACGGCAAAAACTACAGGCCTTGTCATCTCCCCACGCGGGCAGGGGAGTGCCCTCGCCCAGTTGTTTTATGAGCGTTTGCAGGCGTTCGTGGTTGGCCTGTTTTAAAGTGTGCAAGGTGTCTGCTTGCAGGGTGACCTTGATGCCGAAATTGTTTTTACTGAGAGAGAGATAAGCCGCCTCGGAAACGGGCGTCTGTTCGTGACTAAGTTCTTTTAGCAGGCTGTAAAAAGGCAGTTGCACAGATTCGCCGCTGAGGACATTTTGTTTGCTGGGCATCGTGCCTGTTTTATAGTCAATGACGCGATATTCGTCCTGTCGTTGGTCCAGTCTGTCGATGCGACCGCGTAATACAGGCTGTTGCTGCACTGTGTCAGCAAGAGGGATGTCGGATATGCGCTGTTCAACTTGGCTTACCCGCCAGTTGTCCTCCGTCTGGGTAATCTGCCAATCGATGTACTCGGGGATGAGGGCACGCCACTGGTGCAACCAGGCGCGATGCTGGAAGTTGTCCTCCAGATCGTGGGCGAAGACCGCCTGGGTAATCTGCTCCAGCAGTGCAACGGCCTGTGAACGGTTTTGGCTACTAAGCATGCCGTTGAAGGGTCCGGGTAGACCACGCACCTCGCTGTGGAAGGCCTGTAGACACAAGTGTACCCGTTCACCGTATTCCGATTTCTGCATAGTCTCGCGTATCGCTTCGGGTGCTGTCAGTCCCAGGGTATCGGCGGCGAAAAATTGATACGGACAATTGATCAGGTGTTGATAGCTACTGGCCGAGATATGTTTGGGTAGTTGTGACGCGTTGAGGCTCGGGGCCGGTCGATCCGTGGTGGATGGAAGTGGATCGCCGTCCAGTGGGCGCACCTGACTGTCATCATGACGGGCGAATGCGGGTAAGGCATGGTCAATCAACCGTTGGTTATAGGCGCATTCGTGAAAGGTTTCCAACAGTTCCAGCCAGGGGCTGGGGATAATCTCCTCGCCGTCCTGTTCCCGCCGCAATGTAATCACGACCTCCGGCGCGGTCTGCAACAGTCTGCGGAAATGGTAGTAGTGCAGATTGGTTCGCGCCAGGGCAGTTGTCAGTCCGAGTTCGCGCCGCACACTATCATTGAAAAAGGCAGAGCCGGTAGATTTGCCCGGCAGGCTGCCCTGCTCAGCACCGGCGATTATGACACCGTCACAGCGCAGCAAGCGGCTTTGGTCCAACCCCATGACCTGTACCCAGGTTCCGGTCAGCGGCGGAGTGTAACGTTGGCGCTCCAGCGCTCGACCCAGCCACGCTCGGAACTCCTGCCAGTTGATGGCCAGGGTTTGGTCTCGCACGCCGTTATTCAATTGCTCCAAGAGTAGTAAAAGAGTATGCCCAGCTGCTTCAGTAGCCAATAGGTTGGTCATGCCAAGCACACGCAGGCTCTGCTGCAATACCCGCAGATAGGTATGCAAAGTGTGTTGGCCGGAGGTAAGTGGGGTAAGGGATATTGCTGCCTTTTCCAGGGAATCCAAAAGTTGTATTAATTGCCGGTCGGTTGTAGAAAGTTCTTCCGCCAGGCGCTGGCGACGATAGTGTATATGACGGCGATAGCGTTGCAGACCGCGTGTAATCTTTTCCCTCTGGACGAGCTCCACTTCCAGTTGTTGGATCGCGCCATCATGCTCCGTCCGTTTCAGGCCCAGATCGACAAAGGGCGAGCGCAACAGGTCCAGCAAAGGCTGATAGTGAAAGTCTTCTTCAATACACATCAGCCAATGTTCCAGGGCCGAGGCTGCCTGGGTGGTGGACAGGGCCCAGCCGGAATAGTCCTGTATCTGGACATTGGCGCGCGCCAGCAGCGTGCGCAGTCGCCGCGCCAGTCGTAGGTCTTCTGTGATCACCACCAGGTGCTTTTTCCCGTCCAGTAGCCAACGGCGGATCTGCAATTCGATACAGCGGATCTCATGTTCGGCATGGTCGGCATAGACGGTGCGGATGGATTGACACGGACTGTCGACCTGCCTGCGGGCCGATTGGCGGGCACGTTCCAGCAAGGATAGATCGGCGTGACGATAGACGTTATCGAGGAAACCGGTCAGG
>DKAX01000097.1 GCA_002450975.1 Proteobacteria bacterium UBA6915 | reverse complement strand
CGACATGAATCCAGAACTGTGAATGTCGATGATTTCGAGGGTCTTAGTGAACCTGTGATTAACCCAGCTCGGTTCAAAGAAGGCGGACATTGGGCCGTACCACCGAGCATCTGGAAAGGGGATTCACCGGACAGTGTACTCGCCGGTGAGCAACTTCAGGAAGTTATTGATAAAGCGCTCAACGACTTACCCCCGCTGCAGCGATCAGTGGTGTCATTGCGTGATATTCAGGGCCTGGATATGGATTCCATTTGTAAGATTTTGGAGGTTTCGGAGTCTAATGCTAGAGTGCTGCTGCACCGGGCGCGCAGCCAAGTCAGAGAAGCAATTGACGAATTTCAGAAGGCTCAAATTTAACGTTCAATGTTATGATATACAGTTCATTAATGCATATTAAGGTAGGCAAAGCATGTTAAGTTGTAAGGACATCACGGAGAAAGCGAGCGAATATCTGGAACAGGATCTCCCTTTCTTTGTACGCCTGAAATTCAAAATGCACCTGAAGATGTGTATTAATTGCCAACGCTATGTCAATCAACTACAGACAACCATACAATTACTGGGAAAAATGAAACAACCGGTGACTACTGATGATTCGACCGTTGATAATGTTGTGGATTTTCTCAAAAACAGTGAAAGTAAGGACAAATAGCGCACTGCATTTGAATACCTCTTATCTGAACTTGCCCCGGTAGCTCAGCTGGATAGAGCATCCCCCTCCTAAGGGGAAGGTCGTACGTTCAAATCGTATCCGGGGCGCCATTTACTTTCCTTTGTAATATATGGCATTAAACAAGGCAAACGCCAAAAGACCTGATTTACCCGCACCATGGAAAGTACGCATATTTATTGTTAATTTATCCTTGTCTTAGGCACTAGCTCTAACATTCTCTACTTTCGTATTTCCCATTGGTATTTTTGTGGACTCGTGTCCATTTCGAGTTAAGCCTGTATTCGATTTATACAAACATTTGTTTATCCACAACCAAAGTACGAACCCACACACCTGTGCGACATCGACCGGCTTTTAACGTATTTATCGAACCACTGAAGACAACCAGAGGTGCTCGACCAGGCGTTCGAGGCAGATAGAATAATTCAGAGACAACCAATGCAACATTAGTTGCTGAAAAGATCTGTATAATTTGCAACGGGCGACTAATACCGTCTTGATCATTGGACAAAACTCGGCTGGAGGTGTAGGTTATTTTTTATAAATCAATGTCAAATTTATACTAGCAATTGTTATGTCAGATTAAACAACATGAATTCATTTTCCCCATCTGGTCTTCACTTTCAGTCAGACATGGGGTCCCCTAGTGCCCTCACTATTGAATTTTCCAGACTCGACAATCTCCTCGCGCATCACCTTAACGGCTTGAGAGCACGCGGTCGATCTATCCTGGGTGATGCCGTCGGAGGTGCGGTAATCGAAGAGGGTGAAGCCGAAGGTATATTGCAATCACTCAATGAGTCACACGCCGGCCCGTCGAAATATGGAACACTCCCCTCTGATGATTGGATCAGTCCACTTGAACCCCTTGAAAAGGCACGCTCTCTATATAACCTTTTTCCCGTCGAACGGGATTTGTTGTTCCTCGCTTTGTCGGTCGAGATCGACAGTCGTTACGCACGACTTGTTGCATTTCTCAATGACCAGGTCAGCGAGACCAGGCCAACACTAGGTCTGGCGATAGCCATTTTACAGGTGCATAGCGCAGTGGCACGCGGTCAACTTTTTGATCGCCTCACCAGCAATGGTCCGTTAATACGTTATGGTTTGCTCAATCTTCCAGGTGATCAGCCGCTTGCCAATCGGCCAATGGTTATTCCTAGCGTATTCTGGCCGAGATTACTTGGGATGTCATCCACACCGCCTTTTAAAATACATTCTTTGGAAAAGGATAAATTGAATAAATTACAACTTCCGGAATCAACACTGAGCGGCGCAAGAAACATCCGAAACTGGGCAAGTAATTGTTTGACTTCCGAGATACTGATTATTGTCAGTGGCGAAGTTGAAAGCGGACGTTGCGCACTGGCCCGGGCAATAGCATCCGGCTTGTGTACACACGCTATCGTAACTGGTCAACACGATTTTATAGATCCCCAAATCGTTACCGCCCTAGAACGGGAAGCACGCTGGTATGATGCAGCAATCATTGTGACTGAACCGGAGCAGATTCCGGAAAATACCCGCATGCAACTCCTGGAGCTACTCAACTCCCCTGTCATCTTCATTGTTGACAAAACCAACAATGGACAACTGCTACAACACAGTGGAAGGAAAATTCTCGAAGTAACTATTCCTAAACGCTCGCTACGCGATACCACTGTACTGTGGAACAACCTCCTTGAAACAAGTAGCAATGCACCCAACGTTGATGCAAGCGTTTTAGCCCGACGCTTTGCCTTTGGTCCGGAACGTATTATCACTGCAATACAACTTGCCAATACCCGCGCAGAATCCGAAGGGCATACCGCGATTCAACAACCTGTTCTGGAAGTGGCCTGTCATCAACTGCATGAAACGCGGTTTGGCGATCTGGCGCAACGAATGTCGTGTCAATATGGTTCGCAGGATATCGTATTACCCGTCAAAACCCGCCAGGAGCTGGAGCTAATAACAGCCTGGGCAAAACACGGTGACCGTATTTTCGGCGCGGAAGGGCAAGGGCAGGCTCTACATACCGGTAAGGGACTCGCCTGCCTGTTCTGCGGCCCCTCCGGTACCGGGAAGACCATGGCTGCCCAAATCATCGCCAAACAGGTCAATTTAGACTTGTTCCGCATCGATCTTTCCCAAGTGGCTAACAAATACATCGGGGAAACCGAAAAAAATCTCTCCCGGGTGTTCGATGAAGCACAGCGCGCCAAGGTGGTATTGTTTTTTGACGAAGCCGATGCACTTTTCGGCCGCCGAAGTGAAGTTAAAGATGCCCATGATCGCTACGCCAATATCGAAACCGGTTACCTATTACAACGCCTCGACGCCTATGATGGACTGGCAATTCTGGCCACCAATCTGCGACAAAACCTCGATGATGCCTTCCTGCGTCGCCTGCAGGTTGTAGCCGAATTCCCTATGCCTCGAGCAAAAGAACGCCTGGCGATATGGCAACGCCTGTTACCAACAGAGGAGTATCGCGAGAAGGAGTTGGACCTTGGCCTGCTGGCAGGGAAATTCGAACTTTCCGGCGGTGATATACGCAATGCAATTTTCAGCGCCCATTTACTCGCGGCAAACGACAACTCGGTAGTCGGCATGAAACATCTAATACTGGGGCTATGGCGTGAACTGCAAAAATCCGGACGTATAGTGGACCCTACCCATTTCGGTACATGGCGTCACATTGTCGATGAAGGCGTGCATCACCTGGACCGATAACACTAAATATACAGGGATGTAAAGCAAGGACACCAGTACCACATCCGACTCTGCCAAACATAATTCTTGAGGGACTGCGGGTAGAATTCACCTCATGTTTCCCCCCAATGGTCCGATCACCTGCAGCGAACGTTTCAGTTTCGACTGTTCACATTGGGGTGAAGGTCTGCGCAATGATTATCCAGCAATAGACCTTCAACAACCTGATCTACAGACCATGAAACAGCCACTTGGTTTTAGAAACCTCACTTTTCAACTGTGATGAACATCTCTACACTGGTCCCTCTTTTGAACAACCGTTAATTATACACCTGGCCACCGCAAGTACCTTCACCATCGCCGTTTCGATTAAACATACTAATGGTGGATCCACCGTCACCAATCATTTTACTAAAAATTGTACCGGCCTGACTCCTTCCTCCATGCGACAATCACCTATCGATCAAGGCAGCGGTACAGGATGAAGAACATTAAGCGAGATTGTTAGAAAATAGTATCTATATCTTCGTATAGAAAAGGACCTAAACATTTCGGCATGGTGCCGGGAGGAACGCAGGATGACAATATAGAGCGCAATGAGCGCTACGAAAGTCTGTTCATTGCGTGCCCTTGACGTTCAATTCAAATTAATCGTTCTATGTTAACCACGATTTTTCACGACAATAAAATATACAAAAATCGTATTTAATATCAAAAATTCTTAACCATTAAGCTACCGGCAAAAATATTACCCCACATCGCTCGCACTTTACATTGGGACTTGATTCGTTTTTTATATCTACTTCATACGTTAACCAATAAAGACAATCCAAGAAAAAATAATCCACTATCGGTATCGACTCAACCAGTTCGGGTGTAGACAACACTGATTCTCCCTGAAGTTCCTTCAGCGCCACACTGAGACGTAATATAGCGCGAAAACCGAGAACGCTATAAAGCCAGTCTTCACGCCCTGGAGGCGCATCAGATTCGTCTACTTCATATTTCCTGCGTGCGGCACACTCCTCCTCAAAGCCGATTTTCATCAAAGCCCCTCCTTCTAGCCTGTTTGGCAAACCTAAAACAGCTGTCGGCAGACAAAAACCAATACGACCAGCACAGGGAGGATAGATAGGGCGCTGCCCCCTGCAGGGTGGCGCCGATAGTGCGGGCGGTGACAATACGATACGATTGGGTTCCAATACAGGCCACGGCCCCGCATGCAGGGCTGTAGTCAGAACCGCAAGACTGATTGGAGGCTGGTCTGCACCGCATTGCGGACATCGAAGAATTAACTGCCCGTATTCCAACAGTGTTTCATAGAGCCGATTCCTGGCACCAATAGCCACCGCAAACGCCCACTGGTCGTTCATTATGGCATCAATCTCCTCCGCGTTCAGACATTCACCATCACGATGTCGCAAAATACTTCGAAGTTCAGTCTCCAATTTCAGTCGAGTCAACTCCTCTGTATCACCTTCGGGTGCATCTATAAGATATAACACCTCTTCAGCGCACGGAATATGAAGCGAGTATGACACTACCCTACCGAACAAGGGAATGTCGGCGCGAAACAGTTCATTTATTTTTTTGCTTTCGATAACGTCTTGCAAGATTTTAACTCCTCAAAACGAACAGGCCAAAGAATGTTTTTAAGAACCCATTTTGGTTGCGAGCCTTCAAACAATCTTATCGCCGCATCATTCAATGGTACAACACGCAACCTTTTTGTATGCCCATACAGGCCATTTTCATCATCCATGCTTTTACCCGTATATCCTACAAGCACCTTATCTTCCTTTTTAACCTCCGTACCACCGAATGAAGTCACTAATATATATGTTTTATCAAAGGTACCCTCTATCCAATATAACCCCTGCACCGGACCCACAGCCTTCGGATCGGTAATATTGGGCAGTTCCAATTCAGGAATTTCCCTCAAACGATTCACCAGTGTCGTTACGTTTTCTGCCTGCCTTCCAAAAACACCGCTGCGCAGTGCGGCAACCTCAAAAGCATTGAGCGGATTCACATCCTCTTCTTGCTTATACTCTCCTCTATCCTTCAGTGTGATCAAGCGGGCAAGTTCCAAATTCTCATACTCCCTAATAGCTGCGACCTGATTTGGTATCTCCCATAGAAAATAGAAGCCATGAACTTCACGTCGTTTTTCCATCTCCCAGCTCGCGTCGTTGCTAAGTGAATTGAGCGTATTCATTGGATGTTCATAGCTTTGCCCTGCAGGAGATCTACCCCAGTCGATGCCCCCCACTACTATTCTAGCCTCCCTGATAATTGTTTTGAGTGCTTTCTCCGCTCTCTCAATTTTACTCAAACCCAATTCGTAAACAGAATGCTCCTTTACATAGTCCCGGTAAAGCCTGCCTATGGCTACTGAGCTGCGATGTGCTTGCTGCGGACTTAACTCTTGAGGCAATGGTGGCTGTGCCTTGATCAATTCTTTATAGATCGATAGTGCTGATGAAACCCTAATAATTGGTACATAGGGGTCCACCTCCGCGCCAACTGGAACACCGGTAAATCTGGGTATTACTATAAACCTCCCATATCTCATACCAATTTCCGGTTGATAGCGTATACGTTTCGCATTGTATGGAAGCACCTTTTCCCGCGTAACAAAAGAGTTCAATACCTTTACCTGTAACGCGGCATACCTTCGCTCGCGTGATCGCAACAATTCATTGTAGATTCTTCCGGCATCACTTTCTGGCTTTATCAAAGAAGCAAGCCGGTGCGCTCCCACCGATCTCGGATCTATACGATAACGGGCATTACTCAACATCCTCGACAATTTTCCATCAGCCTCTTCGATCTCGTCAACATCCAGCTCATCCTCCTCCAGCAACCGTTGCAATTCATACAAATATTCATCAAGCTTCTTCCATTGCCCCATCTCTCGGATCTTTTTTGGGCTCATATTTTCAAGCTTGATACTTCGCTCGGTATAACCAAATATGGATTCGCTCGCCTCACGTATGGTACGTTTATCCGGAGGGAACAACCAGTCTTCAAGTTCATCGACCCACTCAGAGGGAATGGGAAATGCTCGCGGTAAAACGGGTATTGATCCAACTGGAAACGGTATCGGAAAAATTGTAAATTGATTTCTTAAAAGGTTTCGTATTTTTTCCCTTTCAGACAACCATGCCGAAACACCCTGACCAGACGGGTTAATCCTATGTTGAAGACGTAAAAATTCTGCACGCCAGGTATCAAGCTCTTGCAGGCCAGCGTAACTGGTTCTTGCCTCTTCATATGCCTCCTTGAAACTTGCAAGCACCTGAAACTCTTTGTTACGAGCACGCACCCGATAGACATCGGTAAACCTTTTAGCGGTCTTAAGAAACAGCTTCGTATCCTCGACACCAACCTTATCTAATTCATCTGATTGTCTTTCGAGAAAATCCAATAACCCAATAATCACCCGATACTCTTCCATCAATTTTTTCAGTTTCTGTTTGGTCCCCGTCACTTCTGATGGAAGAAACGAGAAAGTTCGTTCGAGCCAATCATACACACCAAGCGCTTCGAGAATAGGGTCCGCCAGAAACATTATCGCCGCGCCTGCTATCATTGCTACTGGATGACCGCTTCGAACTAATACATTACCTAGTCCAAACAGGGCCAGACTCAGTCCGTTCCTGATAACCGAATATGTAATTTCTATGTTACGCTGTTCTTCGGTCTCATATTCCCGCGTTGCGGTTTGTGCTATGTCCAGGGCGGAAAGTATGACAAACCCTATACCGGGAACCTCCTTTGCAAACACCATCCTCGCCCCAAGGGTAATTCCAAGTGCATTATGGGTACTGCCTGCAATCAACTCATACTCATTGGCCTCGCCTTTCGAATATCGCTCGACCAAGTCGCTTTGTGACTTGATGGTTTGAATCACCATTACACCACCCAACACCCTGCCACCGACCTGCATGGCCTTTCCAATCTTTTCGGTAGCAAGGTCTTTTGCTTCAGACAATTTGTGTTTTGCAACCACCCGCGTTTCTACCAGCTCACCACTCAGAGGCAAACGGGACAGTCTGCGCGTACCACCAACATCCTCTATGTACCCACGCAGCTCTTTCTTAACCGATGTCAATTCATCCTGCAAAATCTCGCGGCTTGAACCGGTCTCACCTTTCATCAAGGTCTCTAGTCTACCTTGATATCCTGCCAACTCACTTACCAGACGAACATGAACTTCATGTTGCACATTAGTTGTCTTTAATTTTTTACGTAGCTCGCTGATACGGTTACGTGCTTCCAACAGCTCTCTGGCTTTACCACTTACGCTTTGCGCCAACTCATGACGTATGATAACCAGCGCAGACTCTGTAAAAACAGGGCTACCACTGATAACCGGTTTATCAAAACCTTTTAGAGTATTTCGCAATTTCGCAGCCTCGGCGGCACCGGGCTCGACTGCCTGCATCGGCCTGGGCGCTCCGCGTTGCTCGGATCTTATTGAGCGCCCTAATTTTCTTACAAAAGTTTCTGTGTATTCCTGTATTTGCTGCTTGATAACTTTTACCAACGCATCTTTCGCTTCGATCTGTAATTCCAATGCTTGACGTTCAGGAACGGATCGCTTTGCCTGGCGTAATTGCCGACGCAATATACGCATTTCTTTATTAAGTTCATCAGTCGCAGCCTGAGCGCGCCCCAACAAGGCTTCCGAGGGTCGGGGAATTCCGATATCCGGTCCGATCACACCAGTTACACGCCGCCCTCTGGAGGTCAATACTTCAAGCACCTCTACATCCTGGCCTTTAACTGCGGGAAACACCCTATAACCGAGGCTTTCCAACAACCAGACATTCGCGGGATCGATATAACTTTGAGCCTTGGGATTTCCCGGGGTACGCACCACGTCATGCTGTGCAGAAACCACAACCAAATCATGACCCACGCCTCCACCGGCAAACTTCTTAAGGAGGTGCAAATCACGTGTAAATCTACCCAACTGGCTGGCCGGTACTGCACGGAAACCTGATTGCAAGTGATGCCCCATATCCCAAACCCTAATTTTTGGTTTGGTTTTCATCTTGCTGGTCGCGTCGCGGAANNCGGAAACATCCTAAAATTCGCTCAATATCACGCGCCCGCAAATCGGGCAGAACAAGCAAACGAATCTCCCCGATTTCGATAATCCACGTCGTCGAATAGCGATCAAGATCCCTTGTGCGTCCTGTCCTTCTAACGCGCTCGTATTCCTTTTCAGCACCAGGATCAACGATCGCAGTTCGGCCTTTTTCATTTGCTCCACGCGTTATCGGCTTACCTGCCTCAATGGCCTCCAATTGCGGCAACCCGGGCAGCTCTATCGGAATTTGCGTAACGTACATCTTGCCTTTATGGGGGACTAGAATATTGAGTTCAGTCGGATTGATGAGGTCAAGGCGGTCCTGTACAACACGATCGACATATTTCGACCAACGGGCCTCTCGTGCCGCACTTTCCGGAATGTATTCCTGACTACGTTCCCATCCTGCACGAATTGGGGCGAGCTCGGCGCGTAACTCTGCCGCTATACGTTCACGATATACCGATCGCGACCTGGCAATTGCAGTTCGTATACGACCGAAAACCCGACTGGCTAGCTGAATACCGTTGAGGCGGATGGAGCGTAAATCAAATTTCTCCGCGATTCGAGGCGCTAATGCGGTATGGTCCAGGTGAGTGTGAGAAAAGATCATCTCTATAATCGGACGGTTGCCGATTATCTGAGTTAGACGCTGCATTGTCGCGTCTGCGATTGCAGTATTTACATTTTTCCCTATTGAATGAACACCTGCATCTACCACCACTACGCCCTGCTCTGTCGTGAAGACCGATGTACTGCCCGCCCCACATGCCATGCTATGGTAACGATTGGTAATGAAAAAATCCGGGGTACGTGAAACTACCTCGTATGTCCCCTGGGCCGTTTCAACAACAGCCTGTTTTCCAGGGGCGGGGGCAGGTGAAGTTGCCGTAATTTCCGATACTGGAACAGCCCAGAAGGTGAGGATTGCCTCACGGGCAATTGGCTCTTCAAATACTAATTCTTCGGGCTTGTCACCCCCCCCAACCGGTTGCGCCTTCGGCGCGTACGGCTTATCGATTGAAATGTGAATCTCTACCTTGCTAGGCCCTTCTTCTTCACAAATCTCAGGAGGCGTTTGATATGGACTATCCTGTTTGGAATTCTTTCCTACAACACCAGCGGCGATCTGCAGCATCGTTGATATCAAACCAACCGCGCCCTGATTGCCTACCTTCTGTTGTAGTATAGAATCACCCGATTTGCTATGATCCTTTTTGGGGGTGGTTGCCACCTGACCTTGCTGGCTTTTACCAGAGGCTGCCGGGTTCTTTTTTTGAACTGTGCTCGGTCCGCCACTCATGACTTGTTGGCCTTGTTTCTATACGACGACACCACTGGTTTATTCAACAGGCCCATAGAGTAAACGGGTACCAGTAAACATTAACGCACCTCTATAAATACCCTCTTCCACAGGCGTATCAATTCAAACTCAAAGCACCAGATTTTTTGACCACTTTTTTGATCACACCAATCACTCTTTGCAGTATTCAGTAATAAATCTCTGCCAGTCACCGAACTCCTCTGACCCACTAAGTCGACCCGCTTTTTTCAACTCTCGCCACAGTCCTATCGCGAGGTCACGCATTGTATAGCCGCGATTCTCGTCTGCTGCCAATACCAGTGCGGTACAAGCGGCATTACGTATATCGCCACCTGATAGTTCGAAACGTGCCAGGCGTAGAAAATCTACCTCACCCACCCCCTCTTCTGCTCCCAGGTGACGCCGCCAAATTTTCTGCCGCTCATCGAAACCCGGTATTGGAAAATCTATTATAAGGTGTATGCGACGCAAGAAAGCCGTATCAAGATTTTGGCGTAGATTCGAAGCAAGAATCACGAGACCATTATGCTTTTCCAGTCGTTGCAACAAAAACGAAGTTTCAATATTCGCATATCGATCATGCGCATCTTTCACTTCGCTTCGTTTACCGAACAAGGCATCAGCTTCATCAAAGAACAACATGGCACCAGAAGCCATCGCAGCATCAAACAGTTGATCCAATTGTTTTTCAGTTTCACCGATATACTTACTGACGACCTGTGACAAGTCCACATGCAGTAAATCTATACTTAGCTCCTTAGCGAGCAGTTGCGCAGACATGGTTTTGCCGGTTCCGGACGGACCGGCAAACAAAGCTACTACACCACCACCTCCAATGATTCGAGGCTTTCCTACATCAGGGCTTGTAGCACCGTTATTGACAATCGAAATCAGGTGGCGGTCCATGGCAGACAACAGTCTCAAATCGTTTCGTGTCATTACGGGTACGATCAGATCCTCCCACTGATACAGACACTGTACCAGTCTGTTTGCTCCTTTCGTGATTCCGGAACGACCAACTTCACGCGCCCCGGTAAAAATATCGTTGAGTTCAACCGGCTTCTCGGCAATTTGACTGACAGCTGCCAATGCGAGATTGGTCGCCGCCTCTACCTGTGTATGGTTATAACGGAACCTGCTGGCAAGTGGCTTTGCATCAATATAATGCAATGTGTGTTTGTCCAGCACATTTCGCCACAAGCGACACCGATCCTCTAGATCGAGATTTTCTCCAGCAATAAAAAAACCTGGGCGGGAAGTCCCCTGGGCGGCGTGCGCCAAAAGCTGCGGACTGGTCAGCGCAATAATTGGGGCAGGCACAAGGTTCGCCAACCCACTCAGCTGTTCCACTGTCGAGGCACCAAGCACTACAATGAAAGCATGATTCCATTTTGCTTCACGTGTCAGTGTACGAGCCTCAACCACCGGCATTGTGTCAATTTGAATAGTGAGCGCGGAATAACCCAACTCTCCGGCTATGGCACAGGCGAGTTCTTTTTCATCCCCACCGCCCTGTATACCAAAGAAGAGCTTTTCCCGTGGAATTTCCCTTGCCCAGGAAACCGCCTGATCTGCCCTATGTCTGGTCAGTTGGTGACAAACAATACTGTCTAACCCCTCTACTTCGATAAGATTCAAGTCACTCGGGGGTTTTTCTCCGAGCAAACGGGGCCAAAATTCCGCAGGGATACGTAAACGCCGTGTGCTATGTGCGCCTTCGCCGACAAAGTCCAGAAGTCCATCCCGATATAACACGCCTTCCTGACTCAACGATGACAATGCAAGATCATAACGCGGTCCGACACTATCAACGGCTAGTAGTCGTAGCGCCAGCCCAACTGACGGATATCCCTTCGCGGCTTCACCTACCAAGGTATTTACGGCCAGTGCGTATTGCTCATCAATCTCCACAGACAACGCCAACAACATTACATCGACTTCAAATGCGGAAAGATCAAAGCACGTCTTGAGACGATCCAAAAGGGGTAAGTGACAAATTATTTCATCATGACCAGACTCCCTAACCGCAGTACCAACCAGCCCGAGACGGCTCAATTCAGCATTAAGTCGACGCGCAATAGGCACCAGTGCCTGCCGCGTAATATCGTTTGCCAAATATGGGTGCTGCATCAGATCAGGCTCACCTCCAGTTGTTTGTTCCGCAAGTCCAGTGCTTGGACGATTGAGCTCAGTTTGTCGACATCTTCTTTACGGGTCAGGTCTACCGGCCCCGGCAGCGCCGCCAATGTCATCGAACCGTCTGCCGCCTCAATAGTCTTTTCCCAACCAGCTGTTCTAACCCGCTCACGCCCCAGTGTTTCGATTTGGTCCGATGTCCACCAATTGACCCACATTACCCCTGAAGGAACTCTCGACAGGTCAAATTCCCGCGGTGCAAGTAACTCAGGCAATGTGCCGGCCACACCAGGAGGAGGCAACCATTCGGTCTCGGTAATCAGACCCGGTGGCAGGATTCCCGCAACATCGGCAAGAGACAGCTCGTGGAATCGTCTGCCGGTATAACACTGCATCAGCGCAGCGTCCTCTACATAGGCGATACGCGCTTGGAGCTCAACCCCGAACATCCCGATTAGGCCCATCATTCCATTCAGATCAGTCGGCTGCGGCTGATGCGGTCCGGGTAATGACAGGTAAATCTCCTCCACCCTAGCCGGGATCGACTGGTAGGCGGAAAACAGTCCGAGCCAGTTTTCCGGCCGGTTGGCAAGCCCAAGAACCTCGCCGCTTACCAGGTTGCGAAACAACTTATCGTTCAGCGCCTCCTGCCTCGCCCGCGGTTGTTCATTGTGAAGCGTCACGGCCCAATCGAAAGGTTCACATTGAAGAAGGTCAGGCAGTCGTTTCGCGACCTGTTGCGCCACCTGATGCAGTGGCCTGCCTGTACCGGGTAGCCGCTGAGCATAGGCTCGACACGGCCATGCGTTAAGTTGTGGTGTTGTCATATTCTCTCTCATGATACTACCGGTGGTGTGCCATTCCAGCGTTGTCGAATAACATCTGCTACCCAACGATCTTTACATGCCCAGACATGGGTATATCCGCATTCTGCGGCGACGGCCATGCCATGATCTTTTTGAGCATCCCAGCGGCGTAACGTCAAGTCCCTGAGTGAGGCCTTTGCACAGTTAAAAAACCACCCATGCCTTACCTTTACTTCCCATACCAAAGCGCTGCCCGGCGTTTTGCCGTCGTAGTTGATCGGTAACGCCACCTTTGGCTCAACATGATAATCAAACAGACTACCCGACTTGGCGATCGCATAATTGTTGTGTTCCGCATGCCCTCCAAGGTGTGGGGTATCGTAGCCAATACAATCATCATCCCTGTTTTCCTCCTCATCCGGTGCACGTTCCGGCGTACGATCAAGCGCAGGATCCTGATCAGGCCCGGTATCAGGTTCGAGACGCTCCGCCCGCCTCAGCATGTCGTAATATTCTCTTTGCGGGTTGGTAAGTCGATCAATATAACGTTGATCATCCGGTCGTATGTCAGGTACTGGTTGCGGCGTGGGTTGCGGGACTACCGGAGGAAACGGCCTTGGCACTACCGGCGGAAATGGTCTTGGACTAACAGGTGGTGCAGGTCGAACCGGCGGTATCGGACGAATTGGCGGTATCGGTCGAACCGGCGGTAATGGTGGTAACGGTCTAATCGGAGGCATTGGACGAACTGGAGGCATTGGCCTAACGCCAGGCCGAACTAATGGTGCCCACCACTGTCCTTGTACTAGAGCTCCCATCGCAGCAGGTGGTGTTTCAGGTATTCCCGCAATCATCGGCTCTGCTGGATCAAATGGTGATGGACTTGGGTAACAGGATGGATCCAGTGTTCGATTCGACAAGTCATCATCCGGTGAATACACAGGAAACGGCCCCACACCGGGAGGACGAAACGGAGGATCTAGCAGCCCACAATCCCGTTTCGCCTCGATATCCATGCGCAATCCGGATGGCCCATAGCGCGTGCAGTCAGCTCCACCACATCGCTGCATATGTAGACCGCGTTGTGGCCGCGGTTTCGGTCTGACCGTCCCGGCCATACCACCGACTGCACCGATGGCGGCGGCGTCCGCCTCGCGTTCCAGTGACTGTTCGTTCGACGGCGTCAATGCATTTGCGGGATGTTCCTTCTCATCCTGTTGTATGGTATGGGCGACTTCATGGCCGATGAGCAGATCGCCGGCCGGGGTACCCGGCTGGTACTTGCCTTCGGCAAAGGCAATATCCCGTCCCACAGTCAGCGCATGGGCTGAAGCCCCAGTTGCCATCGCGGCCGCCTTGTTTGAGGTATGCACCCGTACATTTTCCAGTGAAGAGCCGTATGCACTCTCAAGACGGTTGCGTATTCCAGTATCCAGGGAGTTACCTGGCCCCAGGGACGCCATCCCATCCTGCGCAGGTGAAGAATCAGCCTCGGTCGCTAATTCAGGTATGCCTGTAATCTGACCAGTCTGTTTCCATATTCTGATGGCCGAGCGCACACGTGAAACCACCGCTTCACGCATCGCCTCCTCAGTTTGTTCCGCCGGCTTGGCATAGCGTTGGATTGCACGTCGCAAATGGGCGACGTCGCTACGCTGGTAGTGTCCAAGCCAACGGGCAATATAAGGGCAATCATCAGCGGTACGCCCGACCTCCTTTAATTCCTTGTTGCTTACGGCAACCACGTCCTTACGTAGCTGCGCGAAGAAGCCCCCGGAATCTCCTTCGAGGGGCTCCGCTGCCGAGTTCCCCAGAGGAAAGCGCTGTATGGTCCTGGCTTGAGTCAGTTCGTCGAGTTCTTCCAGTTCTTCGGGTACTTCCTTTTTTTCCTCCTGACAACCACGGCATACCCGTTGAGTAAACGGTTTGCGTTTTTTGTCCTCCTCTTGCAGGCGTTTCGTTGTAGTCATTGCTTGCTCCTCACAGTTGTAACCGCCCTGTTCATACCAAGCTGTGAATGAGGACGGAAATATTCCGCGCCACGTTCCGCTTGTGTCGCCTGGACCACTTCACTATCCGTATTGCCACGCGTCTGAAAACCGTTTATACATAAATAGTTCGCAAAAGCGCTGGCACGCAATATAACGTGACGCGGATGCAAGATTTCCCTATCGTATTCTGCAACAGACTCATGTTCCGCCACCCAAACCCATAACACGACCGCCTCTTGCTCCCAGTTGATACGTACAACGCGATGCTCTGGTAGTGATTGCAGAAGAAAGCCGGCGACAAATATAGCCTCACTCCATTGCTGCGAAAATATCCTGTATGAGTGGAGTGTTGATCCTGCATCAGATGCATCCACCTCCAATTCGATCTCGATTCCCTGCTGAGGACTCGCTCTGCGAATCGGCTTTCTGCCAGATGACGCACTGGTGCGCAATTCACTGACAAAACTGTACCAAGCCGGTATTTCCTTTTCCGGAATACCGGAAACCTCGATGGCCAGCCAGTAGCGATGCGACATCGAGGCAAATATAATAGTTGTCACGACGATCAGGAGACTGACTCTTTCAACCGTGAGCATTGAAGCCAATACGAAATAAACAGCGAGCACGCCGCCGATAATAAACACACACCACCATTGCGCTTCTGATAATGGTCCGAAAATCTTACGTTTTACATCGCCACGCGCAAACTCAAAAACAAAGCGTCCGGCGCTATAGGCGATCAGCCAAAACGACAAACTGTCGCCAGACCTACCCAGCA
Organism: Proteobacteria bacterium UBA6915; assembly: GCA_002450975.1. GTDB lineage: Bacteria > Pseudomonadota > Gammaproteobacteria > UBA6915 > UBA6915 > UBA6915. Next base: position 44,473 of record DKAX01000097.1, on the reverse strand, counting down.
ACTGGTATGCCGAACCTGTTATCACCGCAATCCAAATCGCCTCGACGAGTTGAATGGGAAACAGGCGTATACCAATGAGTGCTGCGGGAAAGGTACGGTTGTCATATTTGACACCAATAGATGCCGGTTTTCCATGGCAACAACCGGATGTCAGACAACCCAGTCGACCGAACACAAGGAACACACCCAGAGAAATGATTAATCTGTCCAACAGAAGAAGAGTTTCCACTCCGAACACCCAGGCTAACAAGGCAGTCGAACCAAGCACCAGGAGCAAATCCTCAATTAGGATATGCGGGCCACGCGCGACTAATTGACGCAGCAAGCCACCCAGCAGGAATACAAATATACTGACTACACTTGCCAGGGCGACGACAACAAGTGAAATTTCGGCGCGCAATGCAAGAAAGGTGAGTACGCATATGGCGCAGGTAATGCCGGTAACACCAAAGACCAGATAAGGTGGCGCCGGCATTCCGGCAAAGGTTACACCTGGAGAAGACAGCATATCGAACCAGCGATTCAATCGGGACTCCGACTGCTCAACCGGTATGGTATAAAACACATTGTTTGATTCAAATTCAGGTTTCATATCCAGCCTCATGATAAGCAGGTTTCGCCTGCCTAGATTCAAGCTATTCTGATCCGGTCACCGACTAAAATACTTTTACTCCTTATACTCGAACACCAATTTGCGCTTCAGCCAGGGCAAATACCCCGGATTGAAATCCAGACCGGCCAGCCTGATTCGGCTGTTGACGTTTTCCATAGCCATATAGACGCGGATCTCATCCTGTGCCGGCCATTCAACCCTGCCCGGGAACTGCATATATTGCCGATAACTATCTGCCTCGAAGGTTTCGCCCAGTCGTATTGAAAATCCCAGAACGGAGATAGCGGCGCAATGCAAAAGAAGCTCAGACGCACCACCCTGTTTGTCGAACAAATGCAGACTTTGCATGGCCTTTTGTATTTCCCCGGCTGTCTCCGTGACGAAGATAGTGGAGTTACGTCTGTTGTACATCTGCTGCAGGGCGGCACTGGTTTTTAGTTTAACCTCAGCGGCAGCCCACTCCGGAATATTTGTCAACCTAGGCGCGACCTTGCCTCCTGCTATACTCAGCACACTGGGTGCCGGATCATCCGCAGCCCCTTCTCCCAGCAACAGACGGCACATGTGCCAAAGAAAAATCCCTTCATCGATACCGGCACACCAGAGTAGTTCCGGCAATTCCAACTCCAAAATTGGATTCAACAGATAAAACAGACCGGCATAGCGTGTCGTCAGGATATTCGGAGCCGGCGCGTACTCTGCACTTATTGGTGTATATGGAACGCTATTCTGAAGCTTGTCGTGCAGAGATTGCCCGGGAACCTGATCGGTCACTAACCAATCTTTATCTCCTCCCGGCCTGGCGTTGCGCACTGACGCTACAGGCAGTTGCTGTGTCGAAGTGGAGTGTTGATAACCAATTTTTTCATTCAATCCTGCACCTTGATGATGGCCTACGTTGTGAAGCGGTAACGAGGGGACTTCCGTTTTCAGATTTGCAGCAGCCTCCCCACGAACTGGAGATAGCGGGCCTGTTTGATGCAGCTTATCATTCCGATCCGCACCAACAGGATCGACAGAATTTTTCCTCGGGTGTCCATCTCTGGTACCGCCCGGCTTCATCTCATCCGACCTGGCACCATCTTTGTGTGTGCTGGTTTGAACAAACGTCGTTTGCGATTTCCTTTGCAAAATTTCTTTTGCTGCCCCGGTGTTCGATTGTAAATCCGGTTCGGCCAGTTTTGTTCGCAGGCTAGCAAGTGCGGTTTTCGGCCATTCAACCAGCGGTACTATTGACAGCATCCGTTTAACTTCCGCCTTGCCCCAATGCCGGACCATCGCATCCAGGGTGCGTAATATCTCCAGGTAGGTCAGGACCTGTCTAAATCCCGCGTGTCCCTCTGCCAGCACAGTAGCCAAGATGTTGTTGCCACTGGTACGGTCTTGATAATGCCATGCCTCTTTTTCCGTGGTTACCTGTTCGCTAATTTGCACGGCCCGATAGTGGGCGCGATTTTTAAACAGGACTACAGTATGGCCACCATTGACGACAAAGGGCCTGTTGTCCGGATAAGGATAAACTTCATACACCAATTGCTGCGCCAACTCCTGACCCAACTTTTCGATGTAGACTCTATCGGTGATGCGTTTCCGGTCCAGCCCGCAATGCACATTCAGGCTCTGCACCCAAACGATGGCGTCACTGCCGAAACGTACAGAAATGTGTTGATCAAAAGCATCCAGTACGCCGCGTATAAAATGGTCCGTTACGGCCTGACGCAAAGCCGCAAGCACCCCCTGGTCCTTTTCATGTATTGCCAGGTTGAGGTTAAGTACATGTACCTGACTGTTCATGTGCTATTCCACCGTTGTTCAACCGATAGCGATAACCTTTTCTGCGATTGCAGTCACATCAGCCTTGGTAAACAAATTTCGCTTCAATGCGGTAGCCGCGCTCTTCCTGATGTCCGTAACCAGGGCATCACTGCTTAATTTGTCCCGGGTAAACGGTGACGAACTTCCCTTGGCGGCGGAGACCAACGGTTTGGCGGTTTTGCTTAGCAGTTCCTCGCCAGCATCAAAGACATCTTCAGCTGCAGCGTAAACCGATTCATTACTGTTTATACCGTTAGCTGCGGCATAGGGCATGGCAAGCCGGGCGGCCGCCTCTGTTCCCAGAGAGAGATAGTCACCCACCGTCGCCACACCGGCTGAATTTAACGCCTTGACCAAGGGTTGGAAAGTCGAGCTGTTCTCAGGCACACGCAAACTGCTCAAGGCGGTATTGTTGGCAAGTTCCAGCAGGAAATCGCCAACCACACTGCGTGCCAAGGGTCTAAGCTCCCGCGTCCTACCTTCGATGATCGCCCCCAGTTCACCACGCGGGTTGCGCCCCTGATTCGGCGGCCGTATGACCAGACCCAGCGAGCTTGGCAGCATCAAAAAAATGTCCTGTCGTCCGGTGATCGAGTAGACACGCCTTCCCGCCAGACCGCTGCGATCCTCACCCGGGGCCACGTACAGCAAATTCTGCGTCAGCAACGAAGCGAACTCTGTCGCACTCACTTCATGAAGGTCACCGGCCTGCGACAAACCATGGTTCTGCAGATAGATGTCATAGTCGGTGCCATAGTAGAGACCCGCGCCATCCTTGGTAATGGGAACATAGGATCCCGCCAGTGCAGCACCCTGCTGCGCAGCCATGGGTAACGGATTTTTCGCCAGACAGCAGATCCATTGAGCCATACGTCCTGCCACCATGTCGATGGGTGCAAACCCGAACTGCCCCAACCAGTGGTTCAACAGGGGACCGGTCAGCACATGACGTCTATACTCCCAGGGGCTGAAGCGTTTGATACCGCCGTTTTTGGAAAATTCGATACTTCCCAAATAGACACCATGGTGCTCTTCGTAGCAACGTGGCCCCGGGTAGACCAGTCCGGCACACAGTTCACTGAACAACTTTTGCACCAGCGCGTTCAGTTTTGCCTCAGCATCAGCATCCAGGTTAGCCTTGAACAACAGACGCCAGCTCAACAAGCAGATCAGCCACGCCACCTCCTGCCGGACATTGACTGTTCCTTCGTCCACCGGGCTGATCAGACTCTTGAACCAACCACACATAGCGTTCAGCGCCAGCATCTTGGTCGCGCAAAGTGCAGAGGTGTTGAATATCAGTGCGGGGGAAACCAGGTCTGAACAACTACCCGCCTCTTCCACCACTTCCACTTCCGTGGTTTCGGCATTGATCACGACCTGCTGGTTGACCGGGTCCCCGGTCAAGGTCAGGGTAATGGCAAGCTTGTGATGCGCCCCTTTGTTAAACAGCGGTGCGACAACCAAGTCTGTAACGGTGTAGACCACAGGACTCGCCCCTAAAGTGACCTCTACCCGTTCCATTCCAAAGGGAGAGAGTGCGCTGGTATTGCCAGCACCATCGATCAATTGACCAGCCAAAAACACATAACCGGGATCAGGTTCCAGACAGAGGCCCAGGGTAGCGTTTGCTGCCGACAGATCGAGGGTCTGTGACACCGCCGGGTTACCTTCCAGATCAAGACTCGGTGACAGGTATGCGACGTTAAGCCTGGCTGCGTCCAGCTCCTGTACCCGGATGCGGGCACGTAAACGCACTGCGTCGGTTTCCGCCAGTTTCTGGAACAGGTTGCACGAGACCCCTGCCGCTTCACATGCCTCACGCAAGGCTTCGACATCGCTGCAGAAATTATTCACCGGCCCCGGTGCCGTTGGCGAGGGAGGTGGAACCAGCAGCAATTGAGTTGACTCTCGGATACTGGAATACTCGCACTGAGTGACATTGGTTGTACAGGCATCCTTATAGACCGGTTTGGGTTCTTCCGGACATTCCACATATTGCAGTATCACCCCGACTTTGCGTGGCCGATCTTCGGTCACCTTGGGACAACGATCCGACGACATATGCCTGCCCGAGATCAGTGCTTTGGTGCACGTGTCGGCACGCTCGATCAGTTTGCGTTCGTCAAATGCCTGTTCACACTCCACAATCAGGTCATTGCCGCAGCAGTCCACACCGTAGCCTGGAAAGAGGATAAATCTTCGGTTGAGCATGTCCCAATCCAGACGCAAGCCCCATACAACACCCTTGCCTAGAGCACGATTGGTCATGCGGCGTTTGATGGTCCAGTATTTCTGTTCCCGCTCGAGATCCTTTTGGGTTAGGAACATACCATCGAAGAACCGGGTACGCTTCAGTCCGCCCGGTAAGACTCCAGGGACGCAGGGTACAAGTTCTTGTTTGACTTTGGCTTCCATTATAGGTCCTCCTCCACGGCATAATTACAGTGTATAGGGGGTTTGGGTTGCGCCGGCGGCAGTGGCTTGGATGGACAAAGCGAACTGGGCAGACAACGTATCAGTGAATAGACGAACATATCCAGGCAGTGACAGATCTCAACTTCCTGGTTGGCGCCGGTACCGTTTTCATCCTCACAGAAAAAGCTGTGGTCACTATCCACGTATTCCGCAACGATGCAATTCAAGGTGTCACACAAGGCTTGTGTTGCACACTTCAAAAAGCGATCACCAAACTCAGATGCTGTGCTGGATTTGACTGCGGCCTGTGTGGAGCGATACTCCTTGACCTGAGTGCCTTGTTGCGACACCAAGTAGTTCCTGTCTTGTTGGTTACTCATAGCCAGTCTCCTAATCGTCTGGGTCGGTTGGGGCCCTGCCTGTATCAACACTGCATCATTCTGCATTCCCGTATACAGCCCCTGACCCGCGCTATCCATCTGCACGCTATCCTGTTTCATCATCACTGCGACGTCCTCGTCGGCCAACAACTCCCGTCCGGCCTTGACCAGGGACAATAGGTGGGCCAGATGTAGGGGCGGGTAACGCCCGGTCTCGGGGTCGACGACGGCTTTGTAGGGTGGCGCGTTATCCATGATAGGATGTGTGATCGATGCGATCTCGATCAGCTCATAGGTGAATTTTTCCCCGGTTCCGCGCAATACCTGCATTTCATCATCGGAAAAATTCAACGCACCGCCCTTGCTGATTGTCGGCGTCTCTCCTGATGCCACTTTGTCCTGCATGGTTCTCGCATAACCTTCGAGTAAGGGGATAATCGTGCGAATTCCGCCTACGGCACCGCGTTTGCCCACCAGTTTCGCCATGGTGGCAAAGGCGCGTGACCGTTCAGCAAAGCCCGCTTTGGCTCCCGAATTGCACGATGCGCACCCGGTTGAATTGGTAGTCTGCTCTGCCATTGGTTATCCTCCCTTGCTCTAATGATTGCCAGCAAATGGTGGCAGTTCCATCAGGAACTCACCGGTTCCATCATCGACTAGGCGAAACCGCCAGGTAAAATCATGCGGCCGCAATTGCCTGAGTTCGGAATCCACGATCGGGTCCATAGTCGAATCAACATACAGTTGATAGAGCGCACCATCTTCGAGAAAATTTGCCGCTTGCTTGATGGAAACATAGATGGCCGGCCCCGGGACGTCCTGGTCGACCCCATAGGTCGCGGACATGGCGTTGGGCGGGGGCGGATCCCAGCCAACATCATCGATCAGCTTCCTGAATTTCAAGATGTCATTCTGCTCCACTGTCTGTTTGTTGATCTCGCCGCTGAGCATCAGGATCATCCGGTAGGTGTCGCCCGGGGCAGTGTCATCTTTCTCCCAGCGCACTTCGACTATCGACGGTGCACCGATATCCACGTCAAGATCGACATAGAGATTAGCCAGCAAGAGCTGAATCACCTCAGTAGACAACAACAGCGGCGGCACGTAATAGACGCCCAGATCTTCGACAGTCAACACGCTGTCATGATCAGGTTCACTCAATACCGCGTTAAAGCAGCCCAACAACAGACCCGGATGGTCAACGCCCGGTGGACACGACTCGGTAACCGGTTCGGCCAGACGACGCAGCAGATCCACGCCACCGGTGCCATGTGACAAGGCCTCTACAATCTGCTCCTGACTCGGAAACGATTCATGCTCGGTCAACGCTTCCGCCTCCCCGCGTACATATAAATCGAGAAGAAATTCCTCACTGACCCGACCGAACTCACAGCCACCTTCGGCACAGGCGCAGGAATCACGGGGCGCAGGTTCCGGTTGGGTAGGACACTCGTGGTATTGGAGCACCACACACACCGACAACCTGCCGTTTTCATCCAGTAGTGGATCAGGCCAGGTACTACCCGGATCGTCAGCCAGTTCCTGTTGTCTTTGCTTCTTGAACCACGCATCGACATCGATACACTGATCGAAACCCACGATGACTTCATGCCCGCAGCGATCCAGCGCGGCTCCCTTCCTGACCCGGATGATAGTTCCGTCGGGATCGAGAAGAGATAGCCCCAGGCCACACAATACACCGGCACCATGCAGTCGCTGGTTGTGCAACCGATGTTTCGTGGTGTGGTATCGTTGTTCATCGATAAAATCGGCCACACTGAGGTGTTTGCCAAAAAAGTATCGTAGGCGGGAAAACCCGGCCGGCAGACAGCCGCACGCGGTCTGTTGTTTGCTCATTGGCGCTTTGCATTCCCAAGTAGACACGGTTCTGTCCTCCATACCTAGTTCAATGTAAACCCGTGATCGCAACGTGCACCGCCGTGTGACAATTCGGTGGCCCGTCGGCTGCGCCTGTTGAAATGCTCACCAGGCACCCTGTCGAACCCCAACACGGGATGGATACGTTTACCAAGCGGTGCACCTCCCTGACCAAGATGAAACACCGGTTCGTCGATATCACCTACCACGGTATCGATGCCGACCCTGGACTGAATGCCGATACGCGTCTTCGGCAATACGAAGCAGAGGGTATATTCCACGTGGGCCGGTTTTAATGTTTCAACGATATTGCGTATTGCCGGTTCTCTGGCTTCCAGGTCGCACCCCTCCTCCAGAAAGACGAACAAGGTAAAACGGTGCGCATACGGTTGATAGTTGCAGGGTATTCCGCCCAACAATGAGCAACCCAGGCGACCACTACGACCGATAACCAGGGCGGCAGAGGGACGCCACTGGTAACCTTCCAGTAATGCCGGACGTCGTCCTGTATAGATTTCGAGAAAACGTTGCAGGGCCGCCGGTGTGCCCCGACGCTGGTAGAGATCCGCCGCTTCCAGTACCAGTTGCCGGCGACGCTGAACAGACCAGGATTGGTCGAACACCAGGCCCAGCCAGGCGGCAACATAGCGCAGCCAGTGTTCATCTCTTGTCTCGGGACTGAGCAGTGTGGAGACACTTTCATAAACCGCCTCGATCTCGGTCAGTTTGTATTCAAACAAGGCAAGGAAGCGTTCAAGGAAAAGTGCGCCGGAAGGATCATTGCGTTTGTCACGCCTGGCATAGGTGGCAGGCAGGTATGTCAGATAGGAAAGTCGCGGCATCAAGGCCCTGACCGAATGCAGTGCCGGGGTGTGCGCGGCGCTGTCGTCGCCGCTGTCCGACCGGGGACCGTAGAAGATCAGACGAATCCAAAGGTAGCGACCACGATCGGTGGCTTTGTCCTCACTGGTGGTAAACGCGCTCCAGTCGTCAAAGCCGACCAACGGTCCGAGACTCCCCGGTTCGAGCCAGATGGCTCGTTGCGCTGTTTCGACAAACAGAATGTTGGCCTGCTCGCTGGAATCCGCACTGGTAACGTCGATGGTCTCATGGGGGACGGGGTGGTATTCAAATCCTTCAAGCTCGTTGACCACCAGTCGCCCCGGGGTATTGATCAACAGCAGCTGACTGTTGGCAAAGTCATCGGTCAGAGCCTGCGTCAGGGTGATCAGACGTTTACCCGGATCGAGCCGTTCGATTGCCAGCCTGATCCGATCCGCCCCCTCCCGTATTTCGAACAGGTCACCCGGCTGGAAAAAAGCGGCCAGGGCATGGGGTAGCGCATACTCCTGTAAAGTGCCGTCCACCTCGAGGGTAGCGAAATCCAGTACTTCACCACCGGTCAGTTGATACAGGCAACGCGGCATGCCCGGCATTGCCTCGTCATCGCGTTCGAGCAGATACAGCTGGCTGCCGGCGCCATACAGGCGCGCACTTCCCGCGGCGGTAAAGGCCACGCTATGGTCATCGATATGATCAATCACTGCGCTATCTGTCAGGCTTGCAGTGACAAACTCCAGCGTATCTCCGGCCCGTACGCGGGAGGCCGCAGCGCAGGACAAGTGAAAACTGTCTGTGGCGACAGGACCATCCCCGTGGAAGGCACACAATACCGGTTTCGCCCGTGAATAAGAGCCATGCTGATAACGCAACCAACGCGTCGTATCCGATTGCACCGGGCGCTGATATTGGCCTAGCTCGCTGTCCTGGGCAGCGAGTGGTATGGCCAAAGGCGAAGTGGGTGCCCAGGGCAGGGTCTCGGGCGAAGCACTACCGGCGTTGTCGGCGTAGGTTTGTACACTAATGGAAGTCCCCGTGTGAAAGCCGGCCTCAAGCAGGATGCGATGCCAGGCCATATCGTAGGTGCCGCTATCCAGTGGCCCGATGATAGCCGTCCCCGCTTCGTAAAAATGCGACCACAGCGGTTTGCCGCCCTGAAACGGATTTTCGATACTGTGACAGGCCACGGCGGGCAATGGCTCCCCATCAGCGGTCATAGCCAAGAGCATGGGTCGAGTGGTATCGAGTACCAGCAACCGACCGTGGTCCACGACCGCCACGGCCACTGGCAGTGGTGCCTGTCCCGGCGACCGCGGTGCCAGCGTTGGCGGCTCCAGGCTTTGCGGCGCAAAACTGATCAGGTATTGAAAGTGTTGATCGAACACATGGATCATCCCTCCCTGGCGGTCGGCAATATAGGTATGGCAGTTACAGGGATCGACGCAGGCATGAACCGGTTCCATCATGGCCCCGCCGCTGGTACCGGCCAAGGGTTGGCCCGATTCATCCACCGCACCGAGCACCGCCACCACCGATCCGTTTTCGGGTCGAACGATCTGTACACGGTGGTTGCCGGCATCGGCCACATACAACCAGCCGCGAAAATCGAGCGTAACCCCCAATGGCCGGTTGAATCGCCCCGTTGCTGAACCTTGCCCCCCGACATTGGGTATCGGCTTGAACTCATCTTCGCAGACTGGCTTGCAAAGAAGCCTATGCGTATCGGGATCGGCACGATACTGGTTACCCGCTGCATCACTCACCGGTTCCAGCGGCAACCACCTGTCCGCTTCAGGATCGGGACAAGGGATAGGTTCCAGTTCGACCACGCCACGTTCGCCATCATGGATTAAATGCTCCAGCCCGGCCCGGGCCCAATCCTCCGCGTAACGGACTATCTTCCACGTCGCGTCGTTGGGATCTCGCCCTGTGCGCAAGGCATCCTTGAAAGCGGCGCTGCTCACGAGCCCTCCTTGATAATGATATTGACGCTGCTGGAATCGATAAACAGGGTCTCATCCCCTTGCAGGACAATTTTGACATCGTCATCGGGACCTTCGATACAATTGATCAACCGCCTGGGTGTCTGGCGTTCCTGTCGCCAGTGCATCTCCGGTACAGCACCCGCGGGACTCTGTCCGTCAAACCAGGCCTCCAGTGCTTCCACCCGGTCCACGCCTGCGACACGAAACACCTGGGCCACGAGATCGGCGTGGTGCACCGTGACGCCGAAGGGAAAACCCTTTCCTTCCTCACCACCAGTAAGAACGTGAAAGTAACGCTCCAGGTGTTCTGCGATAGCCTCGCGCAGCCGGGTCCGACTGTAACCCACCTCAGCCTTCAGCTCGAGTGTCAAGTTGTGGATGCGAACATATTGCGCAACCGTGGTATAGACCTCCGTGGTGATGAGGCGAAACTTATCCAGATAACGGCACACCGTGCGTAACATCCCTTCAGTAGGTGTCGGATAGAGGCCCTCTTCATCCGGGATTACGATTACGGTCACCGCCCCCGGTACCCGTGTATCGAAGTCCAACCCCCGTTGATCTGCGTTACCCTGTGGATAGGGTATATAGAGTGGCACCACAACGGCCCTTGCCACGCGCACCCCGGTGGTCTGCAGGGTATGAAACTCGAAATCCTCCGTGGTCACGGCGCGTCGTTGCACCTTCTGTTGCAGGGCCGCCCGTTGTTTGGCATCCAACAGGGTTTCTGCGTCCTTGCCGCCACGAGCGGCAACAATGTTGGTTGCCGATTCCACCATCACCGGCAGTGACTCGGGCAAGCTGACCATGCCTACGTCCACTTCGGTATATTCTCCGCCACCGTGCCGGTATTGGCTGGCGATCAATTGCTCGCCCACCTCCGGTGGCCTGCCGTTCATACCATCACCGAATACCACCTCACCCGCTTCCGCATCCAACACGTAAACGCGATCGAACGGATCCAGGTTGTAGAAATCACTCACCTGTCGCCAATGACGCTGCTCTCTTTGTGGAGCCGGACCAACCGAAACGATACTGAGCGTATCGCTCAGGATGTTGTCATTGCCCAGTTGCATACGCTGCCCCACTTCACCGGAACCGAAGCCAAGCTGTTCATTGCGCACCGTCTCGGCACCAATAACAGTCGTTACGTTAAATGACAGCGCGCGCAACAACAGCATCGGTACCTGCAGGTTGAATTTCACGTGCAACCAGCCGCTGATCGGAACAAAATCCGGCGTGCCCTGCACGGGATTTTTGAGTTTACCTATCAAGGGGTGGAGTATGCCTTCCGCCACACTCTCCCATTCGTCATCAGGAATGGCACCGATGTTGCGTGGCACATCAAAACGTATCTCACCGGAACGCGTCCAGCCTTCGGTACTATCACCCAGGACAGCCAGCTCCATCCACTTGCCCTTGGCTTCATTGATGCCGGGTGGTCGGTAAAACTCATAGGAGACCAGTTCAGTGGCGCTTCCCGGGGCGGCATCCAGTTCGAACGCCGGCTCACCGCATTGTGCAACCCCGTCGGCCACGGGCTGTTCATCATCATCCAATTGCAGCCTTAGTGTGACTCTGGCACCAAGAAAGCCGGCGGTAACCGCAGGATTGAAGGCCAGGCCGATCCAGAGATGCTTATGGGTGTGTTCGGAATTGCGTTGAAACAGGGCCACGGGACTGACAGACATATCTTTCAGCTTGGGTTTCTTACCATCCCATGCGATGGAAAAGCGCGTTTTAATGTATTCATCAACATCGCCTGTTCCAGGCCCAGCTTCACCGGGATTGATGTTGGTCAGTTTGTTGGAGCGTGAGGTGATCAGCGTTGCCATTTGTGCCGGTATGACATCAAGCTTGAGGACGGTTTCAAAAACCGGCGGCACCTCCGCCTCACTCTTCGCGGCAATCCGGGCACCGGCATCGATTAAAAACTGTTCAACGGTTTCCGGTTTTGTCAGTACAAAATTGACCACGCTTGAGGCCGGTTCTGCAGGCCTTAAACGGATCCCCAGCAATTTCAAAAACTCGATGTAGTTTTTCTCCGGTACCTGATTCAGACGGTAGGTGATCTGTTCCGCCAGGTGTGAGAACAGCTGAATCAGCGTGATTCCCGGATCGGAATCGTTGTAGTCGGTCCACTCCCGGGTATAGAGCGGAATCTGATTGATCAATGAAGTCTGCAGACTCTTGTAGTCCAGATCATCTAATTTGGGTGATTGGATAGGCATGGTTTACGTTGCCTCCGTGAGATAGAATGGGTAAACGCGGTTGTAAAAGGTATTGCTGCGCCTGACCACATAGTCGATCTCGATCAACATCATGTTGAGCTCCCCATCGGCCGCCGATGCCCTGACGCGTTCCACCTCGATGCGGGGCTCCCAATCGAGTAAAGCCCTCTTAACCTCTTCCTCCACTGCGCGGTGCGTGACCGCGCTATTACCGTCAAACAAGAAATTCTGCATCCCGGCGCCAAAATACGGATTCATCAAACGTTCGTTTTTGGCAGTCTCGAGTATGATGCCTATGGCCTGTTCGATATCCTCTTCATACCGGGCATAATGCAGACCACCTTTTCCCGGCCGCACCGGGAAGGCCCAACCGACACCGAGATGCGGCCGTATCTTCAGTTTGCCACTCTGTTGCACCATGTCCCCTATCCTCCAGCCATCACCGTGGGCTCACCGCCGAGCACCACACCCACGGCGTTTCCCTTGTTCTGGGTAGTTGTGTCGAACATTCTCACCACCTTCTTGCCGTTGACCAGTACGGTAGCGGAACCTGTGATAAATTCTATTTCCCCTTTAATCTCACCTGAGGCCACACCATTGTTGACACCGGCTTCGTCGCCCATACTCTGTTCGATCTTGTTCCCCACCAGGATGACGCCTTTTCCGCGTATCAAAACATTTTCAGATACCTCTTGCGCTTCGGAAAGCTGACCGATATTGGCGTATGGGATCGGTACCTGACCTATGATAGGAACCGGTGTCCAACACATATCAGGAAAAGCGACACAAACGCCGGTTGACTTGGTTGCAATTGGAAATCCCATATCAACTTACCTCCAGGACTGCCTTGGAAAATTGATCCCGCCATAAAAAAACACCACGCCAGGTAACCAGGAAAAAGGCGTTTTTCAGATCCAGTACCAGGGTATCCACGATTACCTGTATATCCGGATGTGGGTCGACCGGCACTCCATCGCGACGAATAGTCAGAACAGGCTCAGTCGGAATCTGTATGGCATATTCCGCAATATCATCGTCAACCGAATTCATTTGCGTGAATACCACTTCGTCACCTTCGCTAAGGTGAGCCAGCCCGGCGAGTAAACCACCGTTGTGAAACTGGTTATTAAACCCCATGGGAAGGTTTGTACCATTAGGGACATAATCGATATTCGGCGGTGTCCAGTTCAGTACTGGATCAGCCGCCAAATCACGCCGTGGGTTTTCTCCCCGACTGAACCAGCCGTATTTCAGTACATTCGCGCTTGCGCTGTTGATCGATACTCTGCCAAATCTCTTCGCTGCAGGTAGCTCTATTGGATCGGGGGGGTATGGATTTGCTACGCCGAGTTCCGCCAGGTTGTTTACCACCACCAGATCGAGAAAGGGCTTGGTGCTGGCCAGGTCGGATTCCAGGCGCAACAAAACAGGAAACCAGGTCGAATTTGCATCTGACGCATCGTACGGTGCATACTTCTGATCCGCCATCAACACCGGCTGTGAATTTACCCCAAAGATACTGCCATCGAAACCAATGGTCTGCTTCATGAGAAAAACACCTACTGTTTCCCCCTGCTCATCACTTCCGACACTCTCGCCCGGCCGCGCACGCAGACCCTTGAAGAAAAATTTGGGCGGAATTGGTGCCGCTATCATTTGCATATCATCACCTGTTACGGATTCAAATTTATCGAGGTGCCTACAACGGTAATCCCACCCGCCTCGATAGTGATCTTGTTCGATGGATCTGCCTCAAGTGTTATTGAGGTCCCCTTCACCGTGACTCCGGTCGAAGACATTTCGATTTTGTTGGTACTGTTAACCTCCGCCGTAATCGTTCCGGCCGCGTCGTCAAGCACGATGGACAGATTGTTTTTGGTTTTGATCGTGATCTTGCCACCCGCCGACGCATCATCCAGCTCGATCACCAACTCACCTTTACTCTTGGTGGTGATCTTTCCCGATCCCTGGGTATCATCGAATATCAATTTGTGTCCCAATCTGGAGACGATGCCACGGGTATTATTTGACGCGGTGTTATCCGCGTCACCGGGTGGTCTGTCGACATCCTCGCTCCAAAGCGCCCCGAGAATTACCGGCGTATCCAGATCGCCATCCTCGAAACCCACCACCACCTCGTCGCCCACCTCGGGCAGGAAAAAGGCACCGCGCTCCTTACCAGCCATAAAACAGGCCATTCTTGCCGGCGCAGACGGAGAGTCCACATCACCGGACAACCACTCCAGGATAAAACCCTCATCTGTATGCTCCTTGACCACCGCATAGCGGATACCGGCAACTGGATTGCTGCGATCACACGCCTCGCGACTTTCCATGATGGGTTCAAACAGACTGAAGGTCATGTGTTTTTTACTCCTGGATAAGTGCTGGGATCTAACATTCCCGGTCGACGAAGCGAGCACTGGGTGCGATAGCCACTCGCGTCAATGGTATGTACTGCCTTGGTTATGTAGTAGATACCGTCGAACGGTACGGACAATTTGTGCAGATCGACGTGTTTTCCCGGAACGAGTTCGGTATAGCCGATAGTGGAGATTTCAGCAGTCAGGAACTCTCTGGCCCGCTTGCGTAAAATAGCGATGGCCTTGAGATCGGCACGCTCTTTGTCCAGATTGGTTATCTTGTCGGTAAATTTGTTTTCCCGCTGCGGATCATTCGCTGAAAAAAAACTATCCCGAACATCCAAGGCATTCATGGGAGCTGAACCACCGGTGGCTGTATGAAGGTCGGGTCCGATATCAGCTCGTTTGGCCCTACCGGTAATTCGAGTCCGGCGTCGAGGATGCCTGCCCTTGAGGACAGCCTCGGTATAGAGGTCCCAGACCTTGAATTTCGGACGAAATTCGATCAGATCCATATTCCAGGTCAGATCAACGGCATCAATATTTTTGCTGGCGGAACGGGCAGTTTCAAAATGTATCTGTTCCGGACTAACGGCATCCACATAGACCTCGAAGTCCATCCTTTCGGCTATTGATTCGATAAACTGCAAATAGGATTGTGATTTCCGGTGGGTGACGGTTTTCAAAGTCTCTGCAAACACCTTGAGTCCGCTCGGTCTCAAAGTCAGTCTCGAACCGGCACGCGTTAACGTATTCGTTAAGATCTCCATCTCCTGCTTATTCTTATATCCCTTATCTTCGGACGGCTTGGTTTTCAACAGGCTCAACAGGTCTTCACCCTGCAAAGTTATAAGGGATCCCCCACTGGCCGGAAAACTGTAGGTAACGTCGGTAATGCGCGCCACAATCATGGGCGCCCATGTTTTACTGTTGGCGTAGCGAAACTCCACCCTGATCCTATCACCAAAACTCAATGCATCCATCTTGTTGTACTTCCACGTAGGCACCAGAATGTTGTGCCCCTTGTCATGGCGCTGATTGTTCAGTGTGATGGAGACCTGCGATACTCCATGGTGGACCTGTGTCACTTTGACACTCACCAGATCGATACTAACCGGATCACCATCCACCAGGATGGGATTTCCCTGCGCGGTCACTATCCGTGCCTGTGGTGCATAAAAACCGGTTCCGGGTAGTCCCGGTTTCCCGAGTTCGGCAGCTAGGCCGGTTAATCCGGAATTCAGCACAACCATATTAGCCTCTCATCTTCATATAATTTTCCAGCTCCTCATTGATCAACTCGATGACCAGGGGACGCAACACCTCTTTCAACCGAATGTTGTCCTGCATCGATGTCGGTGATTGGGCCCCAGCATTACTGCCGCCAGTATCGCCCTGAGCGGGTAGAATCTCGACATTGGTGTTCATGGTCCCTATTTCCGCTGGCATCTATGCTCTCCCTTCAGAGTGGGGGTATGGTTAACAAATCGCCTGCCTTTATCAGGCGCGGCCGCTCGATATCATTGGCCCTGGCCAGCACCGGCCACAGGCTTTCGTCACCATAAACCTCCGCGGCAATCAGATCCAGGCGCTCACCCTCTTCGACGACGCGGGTCTTGGTCCGATCCGGTGACTGCGGATTTTTCTCCTTGTACTGCAGTTCAGCTGGTCTATAACTCTTTATTGAAAGCGTCACCCGCGCCCTGAGTACATTTCCCGACTCATCAAACATCAGGAACTTTTCCGTGAACCCGGTAACCACGCCGACGAATTTATTTGTATCACCCCACTTGAACTCACACACCGGTGGCGCGTGCAATTCACTATCCAGGGTCACAAAACCACGCAGATCATCGAGATCCTGTTTCAGGCTTTCCCCACTGTCACTTTTATCCAGGTACAACTCCACCGACAGGGTCTGCGCGTCACCACGCACAAACTGCAGCAGGGGAACACTTAATCCCGGCACAGCGATCTCCGCGAAGTTCATATTCGTGGTTACGCTGTATTCCGTCGGGTTGTATTTGACTTTGACAGTCTTGCCATTGTTGCTGGAGACATTTGTCAAAGTCGCATTAACAAGGGTCATGTCATTCTCCTCTGCTTCAGGATACCAACGCGGCACCGCCTGCCAGGCCAACCGATGCGCTGACGGACACAGCAGCCCCCAGTGCCGAGTTCAGGTCCCCCAACCCGGGAATCATCGAGGGGGAAATACGCGATAAACCTTCGTGGTTGATCTCCAGGGTTTCGATGGCTATTTCATTGCCCTTGGCATTCAGGCTGGGACCCTGCAAACGCTCCGGTAAACCGTTGTGAAAAATCCATGCAGCCACGGGCAACTTGTCCAGACCGGGCAGGCCGGCACCCACCAGGTTTGGTCCGCCTCGGTCCAATAACATCACCATGCCACTCTTGCGAATCTTTTTTTTCGAGGTAGTGACCTGTTGAATCCAATCCCACATGGCCGTATTGAAGGTGACACCATGCTTGAGAGTAAGATTGCTGTATTTGGCAGTTTTGAAAAACCGATGGGGTTGGGTGTTTAGTCCGCCTTCCTGATAGGTTTCGACCTCAATGTCCGCATTCAACCCAGTCACTTCGGAAAAGGCGCCGAACAGAAACTGGCTGGCAACATTTATGGCGGCAGTGGCGGCTGCGGTAACAATATCCGTGGCACTGGTCTGCGCGGGCGTATCCCACATGGTAACGATAAAGTTAAATTGAGGAACGGGTTGGATAACCGGAATAGACATCAAGTCACCTCCTCTATCTCTGTAACACCTTCCTGGCGCCCCATGCGAAAGACGATAAACTCGGCCGGTGCGGCCAGGGCGACACCGATCTCGCAAATCAGCCGCCCTTGTTCCACCAGTTCAGGAGGATTGTTGTTGCTGTCACAGCGTACAAAAAATGCCTCATCCGCCGTCCCCCCCAAAAGCGCACCGGTGTTATAGACCGTCAAAAGATAACCGACAATAGCCTGGCTGAGCTGGACACGCAGTAGAGGTGAATGCGGTTCGAACACCACCTGCTGGCCGATTTGTTCCGCAGTGCGTTCTATTGCGGAAAGACAACGTCGGGCATTAATGAAAGAGAGTGGCTTGGTACGTGACATTCGGTCTTGCCACATCAAGGTCCTTGCCCCCCACACATTGATACCTCTTCCTGGGAATGAGCGGATAACATTGATGCCACGGTCATAGACCATGGCGTTGATCGCATCGTCCATACTCCTTTCCAGGCCCACGACTGCCTGCATTCGTTCGTTCGCAGGGGCCGAGTGTGGACCAGCTTCAAGATCGCGCCGGGCGAAGATACCGGCAACAAAACCCACAGGGGAGCGTTTCTCGACTGGTGCTCCCGGCTTGTCCTGGGCCAGAACCCAGGGCCAGTAAAGCGCTGCACAATCGACTTCATCCATGTGTTGAGTCAAGGCTTCCCGCCATTCGATTACCTGGGCCTGATCCAGACCATCCGGGGGCGAGAGTATGGCAAACCATCGCCATGCCTCTCGTTGTATGCGCGTAATGAGATATCGTTGTGCCCACAAAATCTGGCTATGTGTAAACAGGCGTCCGACACCCACTTTATCAGAAGGCAACTGGCCAGGCGGCACCGGGCCAGGTATATCGGCGCAAGCGACGAAACAATAGGGACCACCGATGCCGGGAATGGTCGCGGCTGGCTGGATGCCCTCGATGCTGGCGTCCAGCTCTGGCAACACCACCAGAGACACCTCTGTTTGACGCAGCAGAAGCTCAAGCCCGTGAAACTTTCTCATCTCGGTCAAACCAAACATGGTGTTGAGCAATACCTGCGCCTGCGATTGTTCCAGGCCTTGTGCTATATTGACCACCCAACAGCGCGCGCCGCCGTTGGCGAAAAAATCGCGTACCGCCTTGTACAACTGAGTGCCGGACGGAGGCGCCAACTCATCACCGCGCTCATCGCGCATGAACTCCTGTTCATAACTGCGCCAGTCATCGATTCGCACTGCTTCATGGAGGTGCTTCGCCCCTGCCACACCCACAAAACCGACGACATCGGTACGCAGCCGCGGGAACCTGGACTCTCGTGGCTGCGGCTGGTGATAGATGCCCGGAACACTGTAGGTCGTGTTTAACATTTAGCTACTCGATGTCGATTCGTTCATGTACCAGATCAAGTTGTTCGATTGCAATGTCGTTACCCTTGGCGGTCAGTGAAGGCCCCGTCAGTTTGGATGGCCAGGCGTTGGTCAACGTCCAGGTCATCGCCGGGTTACCACGGTCATGCTTTTCATTCAGCAGCTTGACGGTGACGTTTTTACTGGGAGGAAATGATGCCCCGCCATCACGCACCTCCTTACGCCATGTCCAAAGGGCAAGACTGCCGGATATACCGCGCTTTAACTGCACCGCCGCGTAGTTTTCTATTCCCGGCAATTTGCGTTGCGCATTGGTCGGATCGGCACCTTCCCGATAGTCGATGGGTGTGTTTTCGCTGTCCAGCCCACTGACTTCGGAAAAAGCGGCGACTTCGTCACCATCGAATTCAACAATGAAATTGAAGTTCGAATAGGGGTTTTTGTTTTCTCGTTCGGTAGCCATCGATGCATCTCCTTAAGTTTCAACTCAGGACTTGGCATTTGCCGTAAACTGTCCTATCCGGAAAATGACAAACTCGGCGGGGTAGACCGGCGCCACACCGATTTCACAAATCAGTCTGCCATTGTCGATATCGTCCTGAGTCATGGTGGAGCGATCACAGGTCACGAAAAACGCCTCTTCGGGTGTCGTTCCCATCAGAGCGCCACTCTTCCAGACGCCGGTAAGAAAAGCGGAAATGGTCTCCGTCACACGTGCCCAGAGTGATTCACTATTAGGTTCGAATACGACCCACTGCGTACCCAGGTCAATCGAGTGTTCAAGGAAGATAAATAGCCGCCGGACATTGACGTATTTCCATTCCTGATCGCTGCTGATGGTACGTGCACCCCAGACACGAATACCGCGCGGGGTCAGGTCACGGATCAGATTGATACCGACCGGATTGAGTACGTCCTGTTCAGCGGCGTTGAACGGTATTTCCACATCACTGATATTGCGCACCACCTCATTAGCCGGCGCCTTGTGCACACCGACATTGGCGTCACTGCGTGCATAGATACCGATCACGTGACCGGAAGGTGGTACAGTGATGGTTTTACCGGTAACAGGATCCAGCGTCACCAACCAGGGTGCGTAGTAGGCAGCATATTTGGTATCGTAGTTATTGCGATGTGCCTGGATATCACTGACATCAGATTGACCCAACCTTCCGTCCAGCACCGCCATGCGATATTTCATCCGTTCACAATGGGTGATCAGCGCACCTTGAACGTTTTCATCGACTATGCCAGGGACGGCGACAATGGAGATGTCATCACGTTCCGCCAGGGCCTCGATCCCGGTCCGTTTACCCGGTCCATTATCCTTACCGATGATATCGATGGCCTTGAGTGCACTGCCATTGCTTCCGCCATCCAACAAAACCGGATAACCCTCTGGTGTCGTTGGCTGGTTGGCCAGATCGCTTCCGGCGGGAATCGGGGTTACGATCTCGACCAGCCTTGACCCCAATTCGGAATCGTTGATACGCGTGACGAAGTTATATTGATACGAATCGGCCGCTGTATCAGCGTTCCATGACAAGCGGGAGAAGGTCTCTTTCAAAACCTCATTTTCGAAAACCTGGACCTCGATCTCCATGGTACGCAAATAGCTCTTGCGCTCAGCAGGATCGGGATCCACATCGACATAGTTACCCACGCCACCCAGTGACAAACCGCTGGTAAACGTCACCGTACGCGCACCGGGGTCCACTGACGCGACTACACACTCGTGCTTCTCCGTACCGGAATCCAGTTCCACCTTCGCCCCACCATAGAAACTTGTCGTGCTTGCCACCGACACTGTGGTCTGTCCATCCGCTGCTACCTGGGTGGACTCCACGGTCATCCAGTTCTCCACGGTCACATTGGTGGAGAACGACCCCGCCGCCGGTGGGTTGGCCTTGGTCACCAACAAGGTATTGGTTGCGGCGTCCACCAACAGGACTTCGGCACTCTCGGTATCGGCACCGTTGGAAATCGAAACCGGTTCGAGTGAGCCCACCCTGAAAGGTGCATTGAACACGGTAGCATCACCGACTATCAGGCGAGCCATGTTTGCATCATCATTGCTGGTGTAATCGAGTTCGACGCTGATAGTTGCGTCCATCTGATCGGGTGTAACCGGTGTCGCCGCATCCAGATGTACATTCGGGTTGACGGGTAAAACACCAAATCCCAGTTCCACCGTACCAATGGTTATTTGACCCTGGTGAGAGGTATCGTCAAGCTCGACAACATCACCCGGTTGCAGGTAGGCAGCGATATCATGGGGGAAGGCCGGCTCCGGACTGGGGGTGGGTGCTGTCAAATCCAGGATGCCGCTGGGTATAGTGCCCAGCTCGAGTGAGGTCGGTAGGATCTCTCCCCCACGACTCACCAGAGATACAGTACCTGGACTACTGCCATCATAGGAACCCGCTATATCCACAGTAAATGCCACGCGCGCGGGTTCTATGTTATCAACGATGAGATTTTCCGCACTGCCGACCGAGATACGGTCACCACTACGTATTAGTCTGAGTGCGGCAGTTGACAAGTGTATTCCGGTGGGACTGCCGGTTATCGGCCCACTGAGTGAACCCAGCCCCGGATTGTTACGTTTTGCAGTTCGAGTCACCAGGGCTACCGGTGGCAGATCCATAGGCCGAATATTTACAGCAATGCCATTGCCATCTTTGCCCCGATTTTTTGCCCGGAAGGTCGGTCCGGTTCCGGTAGCGGAAACACCTTGTACCAGGAAAAAAGTATTGTCCGGTTCCAACACCACTCCATCGGGTAAGGCGTCACCAGGTACCACCGTTACGCGATTCCGCATGGCATCGTAAGATTGAACCTGCAGCAGCCGGGTCTCAGTGAACGGTGCACTCTTGTTGCTACGGGTATAGACCCGCAGAGTGGAACTCTCATCCACATTTCTCAGTGAATTCAGCGGAATCGTCGCCGTAGGTCCACGTACAGTCACACCGGTTGGTAAACGTAACACGGTACCCTGGTTGATCGCCTTCGAGGCCTTCAAAGCATCCGCGGCCAAGACCCTGACGATATAAACCCGACTACCACCATTATCGAAAAAGGCTTTTACACTATGTCCGAGGTAGTCGCCCATATTCAGTGTCGGCGAGATCAGGCTGCCAAATGTTCGCACGTATTGATTCAAGCTGGTAACCAGTATGGGCTTACCTTCCTGCCCCTTACGTGCAGCACCGACAAATCCCGCCGTACTGGTACTCACCCCCTGAATGGGCTTTCCTCGGTATGAGGTTTCTTCTATGTAAACGCCTGGGTGAAGATATTCTGGCATCTCGGCTCCCTCCTCTACTTTGGGAAGTCATGTAACTTGAAAAATAACGCGTGAACATATTCCCGGCTTTACCTTGAACACAGCCGCTGGAAATGTCGCCCCTGTTGCAGGTGGTATAAAGCCACCACCGGTAACTACCCTGCCACCTGCCTCTACCTCTATTCTCAAACTGAGCAACCCATTGTCCTCGGCAGTAACCGGATTGGATATCTGAAATAGAAACTCCCCTAACCGGTCACTCAGTGTAAAAAATGGTGTTGATAACTCAACATCAGGCATGATACGAACCTCTAGTCCGGTCACATTGTCTCCACGCAATTTCCCACGTATTGCTGTAGTACTTGGTGATACCACAGCATCCGGAGATGGCCAAAGTACCCTTTCAATTACAGCCCCCGGATTTTCTATTGGCAAAACTACATTCAGTTCATCTTCGAAGGAAATCCAACCCCGGTAGGAATTCATAAATGGTGGCAACCACAACACCTGATGCAGTCCGGGATTCAAATCGATAAATCGATAAGTACCATCAGTCTGCCGCAATCCTGCACCATCAGTCTTCTGCACAGGTCTGATAAATGTATTGTTCAAACGCACGGGTAATTCATCACTCACGGCTGTTCCTGTAAAGTGATTATTGAATCGCACAACAAATGACAGATCATGTTTCCAAATGTCGTAACTCATGGTTTCACCATAAAAGTGGAATCCGTTACTGGCGGAGCAATGATAATATCCTCAGAATTAAGGTAGGTTACACGTACACGATAGGTTAGCGATAAACGATAACCCAACTCCGATGCATCCCATATTCGGTAGTGATCCTCGATTGGCAATGACTCCAAAATAATTTGTAGACTGTCACCCGCATGCCAAACGGGTACTAATGGGTCGTCATACAATTCTGCTGTGCCAACCTCCGCATGATCGTAGAATGTTTGCAGAACAAGACCCAGCAAACGCGCCTCCTCAAGTGCCGCAATAGAATCATCGGTAATGGTGTCCGAAGACCGGCTTCCCCAGGGTGTCACCAGGTAACCCAGCTCGAGCGACAAGGGTTGCCTGAAATCCTGACCACCGGTGCCGGGGCGTCTCGGTGCATTGCGGCATTCTGCATTTTCTTTTACTTGATATAGGAGAAGCGAAATAACAGGTGAAGAAGAAGCGCTAATTTTGTCGAAAGAAGCCGTGGTTATAGGTTGAACTGACAAGCCGGTGATACCGGCCAGTTCGATGCGTTGCTCGAGCAAGCGCACCAGGGTCTGAACAGTCCTCTCGATAACATGCCATCCCGACATACCTTCCTCCAAATCAAGCGTATCCATACTACCAATCGGTTACAATCCATTTATTTGAAAACATCTTTGTCTGGGCGACAGCATTGTTACACTACTTTTTCCGCAACACATCTCCCGCCACGACAGACAATAAATCAGTCAGCTCTTTGGGACCAACATCTTCAACGCAAAAACATACACGATTGCCATCCTCTAAAATGGATACCGCAATTACCTGCGGCGATGCTTCAAAAATCCCGTTAAGCGTTCCAGAGACCGATAAAGCAGACTTGCCCAGTATCACCACATCCACTCCATGATCCTTCACGAATCGAGGGATGTCTTCACCCTCATGAGTAAGCTCTACAAATTCGATCCCTGATTGCTTTTCTGTAATTTTGCGAATAACATCCGCGAGCATAATTTGCGGAATGTCCGCAATTAGACAGCGGATGTTTCCCATTTACATCATCCTCAATCTGTTTGGGATAAATATGATTCAGAAGCCACTGAAATAAAACAGTCACTTTGGGCTAAGTTGGATTCAGAGGGAGATCTAGCAGAAGGATCCAGACAATTTTTTTAATAAACAATAAGATCTAGATCCTAAGATTCAGCCTAGTCAAATATCGTATCGTATTGTAGTTGTCTTACCGCCTGAATCCGGTTATGAACATCCATCTTGGTAAGAATGTTATGGATATGATTTTTGACAGTTGATACTTCAATAGTCAGTTTTCGTGCTATTTCCTTGTTCGACAATCCCTTGGAGAGAAGTGAGGCTATTTGTTTTTCTCGTTTGGTCAAAACCACATTTTTTGAATTCGCAGGAGATTCTATAACTTCACAATCACTCGTCTCGACATGATGAGACAATATTTTGAGTTTTTTCAACAGGCGGGCGGCTATTCGTCTGGGACAATAGAGTTCACCTTCAAACACCCCACATATGGTGTCAATTAATTGTTTGATTGAAGATTCACGTGTTAAATAACCCGCAATCCCAGCCTTTGCACAGGAAAATATGACATCCTCATCCTCAGTTACTGCCAGCGCGATTATTTTCATATGGCGATAAACTGAGGCGATATATTCGACCACTTTATTGGAGTTGATCATGGTCATATCGATCAATACGACATCCGGTGAATTTTTTCTTATTTCACCAATTGCCTGCTCGACATTTCCAGCCGTCCCTTTCACATGAAGTATATCCTCCCGTTCGAGAATTTCTTCAAGCCCCTCCCGATAAAGCCTTATGTCCGAAACAATCACCAGACTAATCATAGCTTGCTTCCAGTACTCTATGTGTC
This sequence comes from Proteobacteria bacterium UBA6915, assembly GCA_002450975.1. Classification (GTDB taxonomy): domain Bacteria; phylum Pseudomonadota; class Gammaproteobacteria; order UBA6915; family UBA6915; genus UBA6915. Next base: position 19,924 of record DKAX01000097.1, on the reverse strand, counting down.
GTAGTAAATTATTGGTTATTAATGACATCCGGTTTCAAACAGAACGGCTTCTTACCTACACTCACTTCCCGGAAACGATTCAATGTCTGAACCATCACTTCGACTGGTCTGTAAATAGAAACTCTCCGCCACAGTGTTATCCAGTCCATCGCCTTTTCGGTCCTTGCTTCAGCATCATTTGTCATCTGGAAGTTGATGCTGGAAATCATCAGAGACTCAGGTTCGTCCCTGGTTGGTGTATACAATATTATTATTTACCCTATTGTTACATCACCGGTAGCACTCCAAACCACCGCATTTAACCCACTATATTTATCCTCGTATTATGGACACAGTGAAAACATGTGGCGAACACAGGAAGGCACGCTTTATCTCTTCGACTGATTATGCCTTTACCTGCACTATTGACAGGAGCGATGGCACACCGAACCACCGAAACTTGCAAACCATCGGGACAACAGTATTACTTTCGCCCGAGGAGTTTGGTAAAACCGTAAATCTGACCTGACAAACCTGCGAAAACCGGTTTCGAATAAATTAGTTTTGTAAAATTATGAGGTTAAAGTGCAAAAAGATATATACAGAGATCTACCTAGAGAGGAAGCAGCGCATAGCGGTCCCCAAGAACCTATTCAACTAAATTCTTGAAAACGATTCAGGCACAAAGACAATAGATTCATTTTATGTCACTCAATAGGGAGCCCTGTCAACTGAACCATTACGCACACATAGGTCAGCAACGGGTAAAAATGAGTTGGTAAAAAACCAACCGGAACTCATACTGGTTACCGCACTTTCATTATAAATAGTGTTCATGCAAAAAAATAGCTATAGGTTACGCAATAAACAGAACGCCATAAAAGTCAGTCCACTACTAATGCATTGTATGAGCCGTCAGACAAAAAAAACATCACTGGAATTTATATACTATTCGTACCGGAACATATCCTAGACGATAGCTATTGCAGCAACTGGATACACAATACAATTAGTTATTTTTTGTTAATATATATAAAAATAGTATATATGCGTTGACGAAGATTGACGGGATTATCTGGTTGGTCATTCGAACTATACTTCAGACATTACTCCTGACTGCCGAGATAAGCGGACATTCATCGGTAGCAAAGCTGGTGTTCAATGTAGCAGATATGTGGAGCAAGTACTTTATCGCGCAGCGACCAATACAAATGTATGGTATAGAATATACGCTATTATTATAAGTAGTATTGAAATTTGGCAAAACTGCTAAATATTCGTCTGCACCACACTGATAGAATACATAGCGTTGTGCGGCGAAAGCACTTACAGGAACATCCGATGGCCACCAAATGCGTTTTATGGCTGGCACAGGCGCATCATAACGGTTAATTTGCAATCAAGTATTTGGAACTCCCCACTGAGCGTTATTTTTCCATGCAATAATTATTTGGTTTGTATCTATATGGTGTTATTCATTACTGTCATATACATTTGCAGGGAGCCATACGGGAACCAGCCAGCATTAGTAGCGCCTTTTTCTTTCGCTTAATCGTAGTTTTCATAGGATGCATTCACCGTTTCAATATATCCCGCCAATACACCTGAAATTTAAATCATGACGAATTATCTCATTACACCTGTCAACAAGTGAGTTGATTCGCGTATTTTTCTTTGCTTTTTCTAAAAAAATTTCAGGCGATACGCCATAATCGGTAAAAAAACACTGCTATATAAAAAGATTTTTTTTGCAATAACTACTTCCGCTTTATTTCATTTAAAAATATTTTATTGACCTCATACCTAATTTCTTCACCTTTTATAATATCTGGCCTGCCTTGCCCTTTAAAGACCTCTCCATGCCTATCCAACTCAGAATCTATAAATTCATTTATTACGGATATGGGACATCCAACACCAAGTTCCGGCAAAGAACGTTTCAAAACGATAAGCTCGTTAATACTTGGCACTATATTCTCCGGCGCCACTTCCATAACCAACTTTTCAAATTCCACAGGCGGAGGCATATTGTATTTTTCAATAAATCGTATAGCCAAAAGTGGCCTCAATATATAAAAGTATTTTTTTAGTTTTACTTTATCTTTTGACAAATATTCCTGAGCATTCCTACGCGCCATGTGACTATAGTGATAACAAAGCGCTGTTTTGTTCAGCGCTACCGGTGCGATCGCCCTCATATTATTAGCGAATTCGCCATCTTCAATATACTTGATCGGGCTATTTAGCCACTCAAGAAACGCACCATTTGTCCTGGTAAATAGATAGAGAGCTTTTTTTATATCCCAACCGCCACAATCAATTTCGTCTAGAATCGGGTATTCAATTACATCTCTTCTATATTCAATATCAAAACTCAGATACCAACTCTCATCGCGTACATATATAAAACGTACATCATAATCTGAGTCAGTGGATGCAAAACCCCATGCCCTGCTTCCCGACTCACAAGCATAAATGATTCGAACATTATGCTCTTCTTCAGCTGCCCTAAGGCGATTCATAATCTCTGTACGTATTTCTTCGTTTATCATAACTTTCTACTTTATTTGTGTGCGTAAACCGCGCAAAACAGCACAAACCGAAACAGCACAAACCGTCAGCACAAACCGGACACCCATTCATTTTTACGGGATGTAAAAATAAGAAAATGGTTGGATATTACGTAGCCCAGCCCAATCTGCATAGAGGTCTGGTTTTTTCCTTGTCGCGCATTGTGATCTTTCGGCTGCTTCGGAAAAATTTACGATACCATCGTCAACAGTGTAGAAAAGGCACTTGATTGTTGCGCATCGAGCGGCTTTAGTAATATTTCCGCTGCATGATCAAACGAAACCCGCGCGTCTTCGAAAATTTGTTTACCCGCCGATGAAAGCGTCACCAGGCTGACTCGGGCATCGCGAGGATTCTCCTCTTTTTCAACCAAGCCTATTTTTTCCATTGGGTTTAAAAGCCGGGTGATCCCGGACGGACTCAATCCGACCTGCTCGGCAAGATCACTGCGCCGCATTTTTTGCGTTGGCGCTGAATACAATTGATAAAGTACGAGATACTCCGATAGTCCGATCCCGTGTACAGCAAGAGGACCGCCAATCCGTTTCTGGATCTTGCTATACAAGTTAATGACCTGAATCACCAACTCCCCTTCTAGTCTTTCCGCCATGACAGCCTCTTTTGTGAAATGTTTGACTACACAAATATATACCTTTTATTTGCGCAGTCAACTATTGCGCAAATATAAAGCTATTTATAAATCCTACCTGACAATATAATCAAGAAGTTATAATCGTAAGACTCGCTGCCGTACACCGCTTCACAGAGTAAATCTTCGGCGATCAGGTACAAAAACCCGGGCGAAGGATGCTAAACCAAATCGCCAGACTGAAGTTCGCGTGCCTCTATTACTAGGCTTCCTATGCACAAAAGCTTATAAATATCGAATCTGTCGTAGCAATCCCTAATGTTGCGTACAACGGACCAATACCTAACCCCCAGCCCAGTTTCCTTAGTTTTTCAATGTCATTATTGACAAGTATCTTGTCATTCTGGCACCCTAACGTTCTTTCCCGTAACTATAGTGAGACTATTTCTTGAAACATTTGGCACTTGTCAACCAGATTTTTGCTCAATCCCGGTATCTATTCCACGGGCTGCGGGTGGCGATCGAGTTTTTGCACCGCGATAAGCAGTTGAGTGGGTGTCGGCGCGGCATTCTGGATAATCTGGCTTTCGAGGGGGCATTACCGGTGCCGGAGCTGGCAAGGCGGCGTAAGGTTTCGCGACAGTTTATTCAAACAACCATCAATGAACTTCTTGAACAGGGTTGGGTGGAACCAATAACCAATCCGCTGCACCGACGTTCGTCGTTGTTCGCCCTCACCGACACAGGCCATTCGGTCTTTCAGCAAATAAAGGCCCGCGAGGCAGCGTTTTTGACGGAATTGCCAATGCCGGATGTGTCGCCGCAGGATCTAGAGATCACGCTGGCGACGCTGCAAAAACTCACCCGGACTCTGCATGCTGCCCTGCCTGAGGGTACCACCCAAAACGAAGCGGAAACAGTTGAGGATCAAACACATGCCGTCGCTTAAGCAAAGATTAATAGCCGGCTTGATCACACAATTCAAACAGCCGCGCGGCTTGTTGGGGCGCCTGGCCGGGACCATAATGGCCAAACGTGCATCGAATATCGAGCGTAACCGTTGGGCATTGGAGCAGTTACAACTACACCCACAGGATCGTTTGCTGGAGATAGGCTTCGGCCCCGGTGTCGCGGCGCTAATGGCACACCGCAAAATTGATCAGGGTCATTATTATGGTATTGATCACTCGCATACTATGTTTCAACAGGCAAGTGCTCGCAACCGAAAGGCTCTCAAGGCGCGACGCATGACACTAATGGTGGGTGACATTTGCACTGACGTACCGCCGCCGGACTGGAATTTCAACAAGGTTTTCTCCACCAATGTGGTGCAATTCTGGCCCGATCCGGTGGCTGTGTTCAAGCGCTTGTATCAGCGTCTGCCGCCCGGTGGTTCAGTAGCAACGGCTTATCAACCCCGACAACGAGGCGCGACGGACAAGGATGCGCAGGCCATGGCGGAAAAATTATCGGAACAACTGACGCAAGCCGGGTTCAAACAAATCATGACGACAACATTGAATATCAAACCCGCGTGTATCTGCGTGGTTGCTACCCGATAGGTAATAGACAGGTCAGGAAATACGATGGATCAGCTGGAAGTCCTACGTGAACGAGAAACACTAAGCAAGGCACTGCTCGGTGCTACAACGACACTTGCCTCGGGTCAGGAAACGGATGCCATCCTCAAGGAGGTGTGCGACCGCCTCGTTGCCGCATCGCCGCACATCCGACTGATTTGGATGATACAAGGTAATCTGCAGGCCGATACGCTGCGTCCGCATTATGCCAGCGGCCCGGCGAAGGAATATGGCTACGGTCTGATCTTTAACAAGGATCAAGCCAAAGGTCCTGCCCGACAGGCAATCGACCTCTGGCACCCGGTCAAAGGTGATATCACCCAAGAAAAAATATTTGAGGGTATCCGTCCCCTTGCCTTGCAAAATGAGTTGCGCTCCACCGTCTGCCTTCCCTTCGGTGATCGAAGTGCCGGGCATGCAGGCCTTTTTGCCATTTACGCCGATCAGGCCGACTACTTCGAAAAGATCGGTCTGGATTTGTTCGAGGCCTTCACGCATCTGGTTGGCATCTCACTGGAACAATCGATTTTGCTGAACAAATTGAGCTTTCTAGCCAATTATGACCAACTCACAGCCATCTTCAATCGGCGCGGACTACAAGAGATCATGCAGGGTGAACTTTCGCGCTGTCAGCGCCATGGCCGGTCATTCAGCATTATTCTTTTCGATCTTGACCGTTTTAAACTGATTAATGATGGGCTGGGCCACTCCAAAGGCGATATTGTCCTGCAACATATTGCCGCCCTGGTACGCCAGGGCCTGCGCTCCGAGGACACTATCGGACGCTGGGGTGGCGAGGAATTTCTCTGCCTGTTATCTGACACACCCTATGACCAGGCGCAACGGATTGCCGAGCGATTCCGCGCGCAAATCGCCTCCAGCCCGATCATGCTCGACAAGACGGAGATACATGTCACTGCCAGCTTTGGCTACGCCTGCTATCCCGACGACGGCGATACCCTGGAAAAACTGGTGGCTGCGGCTGACTCCGCCCTCTATCAGGCTAAGCATACCGGCCGGAATCGTGTTGTCAGCGCTCAGGGAAAATATCAGCGCGTTCACAGCACGGGTAGCGTGCTCGAGAGTGCATTGAAACACAATCGCATCGTCCCGGCAGTGCACCCCATCATCGATCTGAATACGGGCCAGGTAGTGGCCAATGAAGTATTGGCGCGCCTGATTCGGCCCGACGGGCAGGTACTGGATGCCAGCAGTTTTATCGATGCCGCTCACCGATTGCAATTGTTGTATCGTATCGACTACTCCATCATAAAGCAGGCACTGATCCATCAGGCTGCTCTGCAAAATGCAGGGACCGAACCTCCCCTTTTGTTTATCAATATGTCCACCGATCTATTGCGGCATGGGGAATTGGTACAGGAAATTTTACAATTGGCCGAGCAGGTGCAACCGGCATATGGCAAACATAATCTGGTGCTGGAAATCACGGAACGCGAGACCTTTACCGATTTCGATGCCATACGTGAGCTGCTTGATCCCGTCGTCAAAGCCGGTATTCAATTGGCTATCGATGATTTCGGTAGCGGCTACTCCTCCTATCAATATCTGGTGGAACTACCTATTAGCATCTTGAAAATAGACGGTGGACTGGTCAGACGGATACATGACCCTAAGGTCGAAGCCATACTGCGTGGTTTACAGGATACTGCCAGTCAATTGAACATGCGAACCGTCGCAGAATATGTGGAGAATCGTGAAATCTCTGACCGGCTACGCGACATTGGTATCGACTGGGCACAGGGTCACTTCTACGGGCGACCACAATTTCTTCTGCCAGCGGAGACCGCCGAATCGCTGATGGATACTAATCCATCAGTCAATCACTAGGTAGTAATATCTTTATCAAAGTGAGAATTCTTGCTTTTCGGAGTTCCGTTACCTAAGATTTCACTCTATATATATAATAAAACACCCATTAACGAGACCGGACGTCCGCAGTTCGTTTATAGATAATTACTGCAAACCGGCCCATCGCGCCTGCAATCGCTGGTCCGGTACAATGCGAGGGGGTCGACGTGAAAATTTTGTTCTACACCATTGCTCTATTGAGCATGGAGTTTCTTTGTGGCTGTTCGTCCGGTGCGCTCAATGAACAGGACGTCATTCTCGAGGATATCAATCAAAAAGGGGTGGATAAAACCGTCCAGGATTTGGTACTGCACCAGCGCTGGGAACAGGTCCTGGCCCATATAGAAACCGGCAAGAATCAGTGGTTGAGACTCGCTCCCCTCCTGCGCCGGGGAACGGACTCGCAAACAACCCCTGCACTGAATATGGCAGTCGCCCGCTCCATTGCCGTCGTCCCGGAGCAGGTTTTACGATATGTTGACGCTCCTTTTACAGCCGAAGAGATCTGCAATGTACCGTACAACGATAGAGACACCACGGTCAGTCTTAACTATCTGCTTAAAACCATCAATGCACTGCATACGGTGACCGATCCACAACTGCAGCTTGCCCGTGCAAAATGTCTGTTCCAACTGAATACCATGCGTGCCCAGTTAGATAGCCAGTAGCACATACGACCGACAAAACGCGTTTTTTAGTATAGTGTTTTTTCAAACACCAGCGCCAATCGCCCCGCCACCGATAAGACTTTCCACCGCCTTGACCAGTTCCTGTGAACGAATTGGTTTCTTCAGTACCATCTTTGCCCCACTCTGTTGCGCCATGGGTAAAAAATAATCGGGGAACCGATGGCCGCCTCCGGAAATGGCAATAATCGGCACCTGCGGATTGTTGCTCAATATAGTCCTGATGGTTTCCAAGCCATCCATTTGCGGCATAGTAATGTCGGTAATAATCAGATCGACTGGATTGCTTTCGAAGATGGAGACCGCCTGTCGACCATGTTCCGCCACAACCACCTGGTAGCCATGTCGCTGCAGGATCTTCATCAGAACATCGCGTATTTGCTCTTCATCATCAACAATCATCACTCGCTTCATTCTTGGCCTCCTGATTTAAAAATAGCCATATTCAGCCCCGCCTTGCCAATGAGTTCCCGGTTTACATTCGACGTCCATTTACGATTGACCGATATCGGTATTTGGGCAGGACTTACCCCGGAAAGTATGCGTAAAGCGGCTTCCGCCGCCCACTCCCCCTGTTCCTGAGGTACCTTATTCATTGCATACATCGCAAACGCCTCCATCCATTGATGGTTCGTCACGGAAAAAACCTTGCTATCATGCCTGGCCGTTTCCAACGCCTTTTCGTCATTCCAGTCTTTGACTCCGGCACTGCTGCCCAGTACTAAAAAGTCCGCCGCCTGTGCCTCACGAAACCCCTTTATCCAGTTTTTCATGTTATCGGCATAAATCACATCCAAAACCATGCCCTCCTTGGCATAAGTCTCTCGCACGCGTTGATAATTTTGCTCCTCAGTGAACGTATTCGCCCCCAGGTAAATCCCTCTGCGTGCCTTGTTATCAACTTGTCGAATAACCCGCAGTAACGGTAGCAGCGGTGCCACCTCGATCATGCCGGTAGCATTCTTATAGGGGTATCCATATTTATCCGCACTCCAATTGACTGCGCAGAACACCACTGGAATATCGCCATCCTTGAGGAAAGGCTGGACAATATAGCGAGAGACATTATCGTCAGCGGCAATGACTATATCGGGTTTGATTTTGTCGATATCCCGTTTGATATCGAGTGCCACAGCAACCGCATGCTCCTCGGTTTTGTTGCGTTTGGTATCCATATAACGCACCTGCAACCGGCAACGTCCATCAAGGATGTTGCGCACCCCCTCCTCGACGCCATCGTTCCAGGCATATCCCTGATGGTATGACATCACCAACAGACACGTCTGTGCCTGAACCTGCCCTGTACTCAACCAAATGAGCGCGGCAATATAAATTTTCCTCATCACCTTCTCTCCCACAAGAACACTGTTTTAATTGTTAACAACATCATTTTTTGCCGGTGGAAAATAGACGAGAAACTCAGCCCCCTCCCCCGGAGAAGAACGCACCACGACCCCGCCACCAGCCTCTTTGACAATGCCATGCACAGCAGCCAGGCCCATGCCATTGCCCTCTCCCACCTGTTTTGTGGTAAAAAAAGGCTCGAAAATCCGCTGCGCAATCGCCTCAGACATTCCTTTACCGTTGTCCTTGACAATCAAAACCACATACAAACCTGGTTGCAAGGTATTCTGCAAGGTATGTACAGGCTCGCTCAGGACTTCTTCGCGCAGTATCACCTCGATTACCCCCTGATCCGTGCCGATTGCCTGGCCAGCATTGACACCAAGATTCATTACCACTTGCTGGAGTTGAACCGGATTAACTACTATGGCCTTGTCTGTTTGATAATCTTCACGCAATAGCGCATTGGTAGGTAACGATGCACGCAGCAAGCGCAAAATGTCCTTGATAAACATCTCCGGCATGATTGTTTGCTGATCACTGCCATCCTGACGAGAGAAATCCAAAATTCGCGCAACCAAATCCGAAGCTCTATGCCCGCCGTTGAGGATTTGTTCAATAGCGTTGTATTGTTCACTGTCCGGCGTACTGTCCATCAACGCCAGATCTGCATAGTTCATCATGGCCATCAGGATATTGTTAAAGTCGTGAGCGATACCACCTGCCAGAGTACCAATAGCCTGCATCTTCATGGTATGGCTTATCTGCTTCTCCTTTTCGATCAGGGCATTTTCCATTTGTTTGCGTTCTGAAATCTCCAGGGCATAACAGTGCACCACTGGTTGATTTTTCACCGGATGAAACACCCACATCCAGATCTTGTCGAAAAGCTCCACCTCCATTCCACTGATGCCCAGGCTAGTCGCAAGGCAACGGCGTACCAGGTTAAGATAGTTCGTCGGCAAGAAGGACATGACTGGACTCCCGGCCTGTGTCAGTCGTTGCATAAGAGCCACCGTCGTCGGATTGGCGTAGGCAAGGTGTCCTTCGCTATCCAGACTTATGACCAGGCCAGGATTGTTTTCCGGAAACGCTGCCAGGCGACGCAAGGTGGATTCGTAGTTTTTTAATTCGGTGATATCCGTGCGAATGGATACGTACTGGTAGGGCCGGCCTGTCTCATCGGGAAACGGAACGATCGTAGTATCAACCCAATAGTGATCGCCATTTTTTCGACGATTTTTAATCTGCCCGCGCCACACTAACCCCTGCGAGATGGTGCGCCACATTTCGGCAAAAAACGCCTTACTATGATATCCAGAGTTCACCATATTGTGGGCATTGCCCAACAATTCGTGCCGATCAAATTGGGAGACCTGACAAAACTTTTCATTGGCGTAGGTAATAACACCGCGGGTATCGGTAATACTGACAATGGAGTGTTGATCCAGCGCGAATTTTTGCGTTTCCAGGTCTTTAAAACTGGCGGACAGGGCCAGTTCCTGCATTTTCAGGTTTAGTGATGCCTGATTGATGGCCTCTACCAACAGGGCGGATTCGCGCGAATAGGTAGAAACATCCAGAATCTCTCCATAGTGCTGATCGAGATTGGAGGCAAAATCGGCAACGGCGCCAATAGTGCGCATATGAAAGCGAAAAAATATTGCCATACCCAAGACAAACAGGATACCGAAACAGGTGAAAACCCATGCGATATCCCGGCGCACGAAGGATAGCCGTTTCTCAATGACATCCAGACTGAAACTCACACGAACCCAGCCATAAATATATTCAGAGCCAATGGGTTTCCAGACAATCAGCTGTTTTTCATTCGTCTGAATGTAACCGGCCTTATCTTTGGGGGGAGGATATTCTAGCCCGGGACCGGTTTTTTTCACGTGACCGTCGATGAGTACCACTTCGACCATTGATTTCCCGACGCTGTCAACGATGGAAATCCCATCGACGCCAGGATGGTTTGCAAAACGTTCAACCAGGCGTTCCAGCTCTGGCAGGTAGGTGGCAAACATATAGCTCTGACTGGCTATAGCGAGATTGCTGGCCACGGCCTCTGCCTGCCCCTTGAGCAGGCCCAGCATTTCGGCCGTTTCGCGCCGCGTCACATGTCCCGAGACCAGGAGACCGCCTAATAAAACCAGGACGAGCACCAATACGATGGATTGTTGCACCATTCGTTGTGGCAGCCATCGTCTTATACTAATTACTTTTTTATAGGAAATAGCCCGCATACCCGTTCACGAACAGATTAACTGTCATCAGAGTATGTCGGTATAACAACAGAAACCGTGAGCATAAAAAAAGCAAGTTGTAGGATCGCTACAACTTGCCAAGGCTACGCTCGCGTTAATACATGTGGAAGGAGAAACTTCCCCTTCTTTACCGAGGACTCGATAAAGAAGAAAACGCATATGGTATATAACACTATGCGTGCCAATGCTTGCCGGCAGGCACTCTACTCTCTGTTGGGCTATTTAAAACCGGGAATTAATTCACGACTATAGGGTATATCAGTCAATATAGTGTGAAATATTTCCAGTGGACTCGCATTGGAAAACACTTGTTTGCCTGGGGACAGCATCAATGCAAGTGACAAAATTGGTCACTATCACCGGTTTTTCAGTGGTCACTGACTAAAATTGTCACTCACAAAGGCAATACCAGCTAAAATCTTACTAGGCATGTTCAAATCAGGTATAGCCATGGACAATTTGCCCGGATATTCGCAGGCTATTTCACTATTGCGCAATCTCAACAGCGAAACCGGTTTTTTGGCCACGCCAACCCAATCGGTCAACTACCGCAGAACCTGGGCAAGGGACGGTGTCGTCATGGGACTGGCGGCCATTGCCAGCGGTGAACAGGACTTGATCGCCGGACTGCGCAGAACTCTATTGACCCTGGCGGCTCACCAGGGTCCCCACGGCGAAATCCCCAGTAATGTGGATGCAGCGACCGGACGCGTTAGCTACGGTGGTACTACCGGTCGAGTCGACGCCGACCTCTGGTTCATCATCGGTTGCCGGCAATATTGGCAGGCCAGTCGCGACAACGAATTTCTGCAACAAATGCTACCTGTACTGGAAAAGGTGCGTTTCCTGTTGGGAGCCTGGGAATACAACAATCGCGGCCTGCTCTATGTGCCTAAGGCGGGCGACTGGGCCGACGAATATGTCCTTGACGGCTATGTACTGTATGACCAGTTGCTCTACTACCAGGCACTCAATGATCTGGCACGCCTGCATGGATACATCCATCGCAATACCGATCATCTACTTCTGGAAAAGGCTACCCATTTGAAACACCTGATCCAGGCAAACTATTGGTTCAATGATCATCCCGTGGAGAGCGGAGATATTTATCACGAGACCTTCTTCAGCAAGGGCCAACAGGCGGCGCCGTTACGCTGTGGCGATTATTGGATGCCCGCCTTCTCACCCAGCGGCTACAGCTATCGCTTTGACAGCTTTGCCAATGTGCTGGCCTCGCTGTTTCAGATTGCCGATGAACAGCAGTGCACACAGGTTGACGCGTTCATCGATTCCATCGTGCAAAAAGACAAACCATTACTTCCGGCCTTTTACCCCATTATCGAACCCAAGGATCGCGACTGGCAGGAACTGCAGATGACCTTCTCATTTACCTTTCGCAATCAGCCCCATGAGTACCATAACGGCGGCCTGTGGCCCATGATTAGCGGATTCTATATCAGTGATCTGTGCCGACGTGGCCAACAACCCCGGGCAAAAAGATTCTTGCAAGGCCTGATCCACGCCTGTAGCCTGGACGATAAAGAGGGTAATCCCTGGTCCTTTCCGGAATATCTGAACGGGCAGACGCTGGCGGCCGGTGGTACACGCTATATGGGCTGGAGCGCGGCTGCGCTGATCATTGCACATACCGCGCTCAACGATGTTCATCTTTTTCAAGGCGACTTTGATGAAACCTAAACTGCTACTCTGTACCGATCTGGATCGCACTGTCATCCCCAATGGCGATGCCGATGAAACGCCGGGTTCCTTGGCGCTATTTCGCCTGCTGGTATCACACCCTGATATCACCCTGGTCTATGTCAGTGGTCGCGATCAGCATCTATTGAAAGAGGCAATAGCTCATTATGAACTGCCATCACCCAACTATGCTATCGGCGATGTTGGCACCACAATCTATGCCATAGACACAGACGGTAACTGGCAACCCTGGCCCGATTGGCACACGGAGATAGCCCCGAATTGGAACGGCAAAACGCGTGAAGAATTACACGCCCTGCTCGCGGATGTGGCCCCCTTGCGCCTGCAGGAGGTGGAAAAACAGAATACCTTCAAGCTGAGCTACTATCTCCCCATAGACGCAGACAAAGACAACCTGCTTTCAACCATAGAACAGAGGATGAAAAAATCAGGCATCCGCGCCAGTGTCATCTGGAGCGTGGACGAACAGGCCAATACGGTTCTTCTTGATATCCTGCCGGCCAACGCCACCAAGCTGCATGGCATCCTTTTTTTGGCGCAAAATCTCGGTTTTGAAACGGATGAGATAGTCTTCGCTGGTGACAGCGGTAACGACCTGCCGGTAGTGACCAGTGAAATCGCCAGTATTCTGGTGAAGAACGCCCACCCTGATGTGATTGCGCAAGCCCACCGCGAGGCGGAAAAATTCCATACGCAAGACAAACTCTATATCGCCCAGGGTGATGTATTGTCACTGAACGGAAACTACTCCGCCGGTGTCATCGAGGGTGTATTACACTATTTTCCCAAGTTAAAAAGCTGGCTAACCCGTGAGACCTGAGCATTATTCGTAATCGGTAGCGGTCTCGACAAGGGATTCGAGCCCGACGTCGTCGTCGATCCGTATATCTCCGAAAAAATTATAATGCTCTAGCCCTTCGATAATACCTAGCGCGTATGGATTACTTGCGAAATAGATTCGCGCCCGGCCTTTGAGCGGCTCCAGTTCCCTGCTGTGATTGGCCACCACCACGGCCAGTGTATCACCGCGCAACATTTCAGCATCATTGCCCGAATCCCCCACCACCAGAAAATGGTCCAGAGGGATCCCCCACTTCAGAGCCAGATAACGGATGGCCTGCCCCTTGGAGGCGCGTATTGGAAGTATGTCAAGATAGGCGTCATGTGACGCGATTACGTTGGCATGTAGATCGTGTCGGCGCAAATGACGCTTGATCTCTTTCACGCTGGGCGCGCTATCGGGATCGATGTAATAACTGATTTTATAGGCACCCTGTTCGCTCTTGAAATTGGCCTTGATACCGGGCAACTGCGTCATAACCTCGCGCACCCGTTCCGGTTGCCAGCGAAAATTGATATGTTGTTGCCAACTCAAATCGGCAACCACCCGATGCCCCGGGCGCCCGGGATGACCATAGTGTATCTCACTGCCTACCGAGGTGATCAACAGATCCGGTACCGGAAGCGACCATTGCTTGAGTAGGCGCAGCACGTTATCCAGACGGCGTCCGGTGGCCACTCCTAACGCGACATGACCATCACCTGCCCGCCGCTTCAATAATTGGATTAGACGTAACAAACCATCGTTGTCACCGAGCAAGGCATTATCAATACTGGTAATGGCAATGCGATCCGCGGTGGGCAGACGGCTACGCCCCGGCAGGCTTGCAGCATGCTGTCGCGACTTTGGTATCAGGCGCAAAATCTGACGCACATAATTATCGGCATGGCCTGGCCAGGAATAGAATCGGTGAGCGCCACGCACACCTGACTCCGACCAGCGCCGCCAGCGTTTTTTATCCGACAAAGCATCCGTAAGACTACGCGCCAGGGCATCCACATCCAGGGGATCGATCAACAGTCCGTTTTTACAATGTTTGATGATATCGCTGGGACCACCATCGTGTGTCGCCACCACCGGCAACCCGCTGGCCGCCGCCTCAATCAAGGTCAGTCCAAAGGGCTCGGTCAATGCCGGATTGACAAACACACCTTTGTGGTAAGCTGCATATTGATAAAAATGCGGTACATCATCGGCAGAGTGGTGTTTGGGGTAGGCCACCAGACCATAGAGATCATAGCGGTCGATCAACTTCAATAACTGATTCAATACCTGTTGTGATCCCTTCTCCATTTGGTCGATGTCATCACGATTACCCGCGACAATAATCAGATTGGCCAACTCCCGCAATTGCGGTGATTGACCATAGGCATGTACCAGTGCAGCGATATTCTTGCGTTCATCGGCTCGTGACAAAGCCAGTATGGCTGGCCTGTTGGGTTGACGCAGAAAAGGGCTGATGATTTCACTGATACCGGGAAATTTCTGGTAACGCCGCGGTTGTTGAAAGCGACTGAGGTCGACGCCCGGCGGCAAAACCACCATACGCTTGGGCTGATAGTTATCGTAGCGGGCGTATTGTTGTTCCACCTCCTGGGCAGTGCTGGCAATAACCAGCGAGGCGCTGTCCAGGGTCGACTCCTCCGCCTCGATGCGTCTGCTGATAGTATATTGACTCTCGATCTGCGACTCTTTCGCCCCCTTGCGTAATAATTGCTCACGCTTGTCACGCCCCAGGGAGTGGCCGGTATGAACCAAGGGAATACCTAGCAGACCTGCAAGATGAGAACCGATATAACCTGCGTCGGCATAGTGGCTATGCAATATATCGGGTACTCGACCAACACCACGTATATGTTGTAATGCCTGATCGACAAAGGTATCAAGATAAGGCCACAGCACCTCTTTGCGTAAATAGCGCCGCGGCCCACATTCAAGACGCACAATACGCGCGCCGTCACACAAGGGTTCTTCGATTTGTGCATAATCGGCGCTGACCTTTTTATCCATCACCCGCCGGGTGAGTAGGTCGACCTGCGCCACCTGCGGATGTGCCGCTAGGGCGCGTGCCAGTTCCACCACATAGAGAATTTGTCCACCTGTATCCGCATCACGGCCCAACTCCATGGCACGCCCGCGCATCAGACCGTGAACGCTGATCAATACAATATACAAGCCCTGTCGGTTTTCTTGTTTAATCATCTCTCCATTTATCGCTCATTGATTGATATAGTTCCGGGTCCGTCACCAATGCGCCTCTCTGGCGGCAAACCTCGGCGGCGAATTCACTGGCGCGCGCTAGACAAGTGGCATTATCCCACCGCTCCAACAAGGCGATGATGGTAACAGCGGCAAAAGCATCGCCGGCACCGACCGTATCGACCAGATCCATGACCGGCATGGATTGAATACTACTGACACCGTCGTCGTCGAGGATCATCGCCCCCTCCTCGCCACGGGTCAAAACCATCGCCTGCAAGCCATATTCACCGCGCAAGGTTTGTGCGCTACGAAGATAGGTGCCGGTATCCCCCTGCGGCAAATTTCGCAAAACCATGATCTCTTCGTCATTGAGTTTCAGCCAGTTAGCCCCCGTCAATAACTGCGCCACTAGCTCCTGACTCCACCAGGGCGTGCGTAGATTAACATCGACAAATACCGGCGCTTTCAGCACCTGACGCAATCTGGTCAACGCATATAAAGAAATATTCGAACGCGTCGCCAGGGTGCCGTGATAGATCAGACTCACCGGTAGGTTGGCAACCGCAGCCAAGGCCGTCTCGGCATCGATAAAATCATAGGCGGAATCTTTAACAATCTCGTAGCCCGGACTCCGTCCGGAAAAGCGCACCTTCACCAGACCTGTTGAACGCTTGGCATCAGTCTGGACGCCGCGACTATCCATGCCCCATTGTTGCATAGTATCCAGGACAAAGCGTCCTGGATCATCATTTCCAACTCGACTGACAAACAGCGGTTCGTAACCAAATCCTTGCAAATGCCAGGCAACGTTGAATGGCGCGCCGCCCAACACCTGATTACCATCTTCGAACTGATCAAACAACACCTCGCCGAAAATCAGGGGACGTGCGCCTGTTTGCATAAGAATGGACTCCCTTTATAGCATATAAATTTGATTAAACCGATTTTGCCATGGCATGTCGCCCTAGCAATCACTATAATTATAGATGTTTGTCACGATCGGGTCCGTTATGTCGAAGAAAATTCTCAAGTCAGCCTATCAATTATTGGAAGATTCCATCATCTACTTCGAGGGTAAACCCATCGGCACCGTGGCGGCAACCGGTTTCAAAGGGCTGGCGGCGGCTAATTACGAAGAGTGCTTTATCCGGGATTTCGTCCCATCCGCCATGGTCTTTCTGGCAGACGGTCGTTTCGATATCGTGCGCAACTTCCTCGAAACTGTGGTCACCTTGCGTACACGCGAGCGTGTGGTCGCTGGTCATGAGATCCAGCCCGGCGTCATGCCCGCCAGTTTTCGCGTCGAGACCCAGATCGACGGCAAGGACACCATCATCGCCGACTTCGGCGAACGCGCCATCGGTCGTGTCGCGCCGGTTGACTCCATGATGTGGTGGATTATCCTGCTCTATGTCTATACCAACGTCACCGGCGACAAAGAACTGGCCAAACGCAAAGAATTTCAGGCGGCCATGACCCAGATACTGCATCTTTGCCTTAAGGACAGTTTTGAGGTGAGTCCCGCGTTATTGGTACCCGACGCCTGTTCCATGATCGACCGGCGATTAGGCATCTATGGCCACCCGCTGGAGATCCAGGCCCTGTTCTTCGGCATCCTCAATCTGGCGCCGCAACTGCTCGACGACAGTGACCCCACCGTCAAGGCAGTGAAGGAAACCGCCTACACCCGTACCCAGACGCTGCGCAACTACGTGCGCCTGTTTTACTGGCTGGACCTGCAACGCCTTAACGAGATCCACCGTTATCGCACCGAGGAATTCGGCGCCAACAGTGTCAACGTGTTAAATATCTATCCCGAATCCATTCCCGATTGGCTACCCGATTGGCTACCCCTGGACAGCGGCTATCTGGTCGGTAACGTCGGTGCGTCACGCATGGATTTTCGTTATTTTGGTCTGGGCAACCTGCTGGCCATCATCTTCAACCTCGCCACGGACACCCAGGCCCACGCCATTATGAAACTGCATGAAATCCGCTGGCCCGATCTGGTCGGATCCATGCCCATGAAAATTTGTTACCCGGCCATGGAAGGACTGGAGTGGCAGGTACGTACCGGTAGCGACCCGAAAAATGTCCCTTGGTCCTATCAAAATGCCGGCAACTGGCCGGCGCTATTGTGGTATTTTGTCGCAGCTTCATTGAAAAGCGGTCGCGGCGATCTGGCCGAGCGCGCCTACCAAACTGCCGTGGACAAACTGCATCATGACAATTGGCCGGAATATTACGATGGACGCAGTGGCCGCCTGATAGGTCGACGCTCAAATTTCAAACAGGTCTGGTCAGCCACATCGTTGATTATGGCTCGCAAGCTATTAGACAAGCCGGATCTATTAAGTAAACTGCCCGGTTAGTGAAATTCCATCTGCTCGACATCAAGTCCCTGCGCGCGCAGCAAGGCCGGAATTCCCTGCGCCCCACCCATGTGCAGTGCACCGACCACGACGAACAAGGTCTTACCCTCGGCCATTAGGGTTTTGATACGCGCAGCCATTTCACGGTTACGCTGATTCAACAGCTTTTCCAGATAAGGTTCTAGTTTCGGATAGGTTTGCATGGGCTCCAGCATGTAATCGGTCAAAGCCTGAACCTCACCCTTTCGCCAATACTGCATCATGCGCTTAAGCGCCTCATCCATCTCGTCGAGATCCTGAAGCGTGACGCGCAGAGTCAACTCCTGTACATCCAGTGGATCACCCGCCAGAATCTGTAAATGGTGCTCCATGCCCTCGAGTTCCACGATCTTTTTACCACTGGCCTTGGCGGCCCGCATGAAGTGCAGGTCGATACCCTGATCGAAGGCATAGCCCAACGCCTGCGCCTCCAGAGTGATCACAGTCAGATTGACCAACCAGGGTTTTAGATTGTCAAAGGCGCCTTCCGGAACGCCGCGGCTTTGACTGTATTTGGATAAAAGTTTACGCGTTTGTGGCGCCAGCACCCTGGAAAGCGTTTGTCCATGATCAAATACGCCCAGTTCCATAGTACGCTGTTGGTATTGCGCGGCATCGATGGAGCTGATATCGGCCTCGACCACCAACACCTCACTGGCCTTGAAACTGCGTTCGATCACCGGGGCCAGCGGATATAACTCCCGCTTAAATACATGAATGGATCCGAGCAGATAGGCCTTGTGACTACCGTCGTTGACCTGCCATAAAAAAGGCTTGCCTTGGTCTGCCTGCGCCCAGGAGGTTGATCCCGCCAGCAACAACAAGGCAAATAGGCGAATGACAGTAACAAGTGAAATAAAATAATTTGAGTAGTTTACATTTAACATGAACCACAGCTTAGCAGGTCACAGAGATGAATTAAACATGCAAATTACTTTCAACATCTTGACATTTGTCAAGTCATCCTACTTTTTCCACTAAACAGATTACCTAGGTCGATCATTAATCAGACAGCAGTTGATTGCACATAACTGCTCATTGTCGGTGGTACTTTCGTATCTTGAGTATCCGTTTTGCCCGTGCCTATATAAAAATCCATTGGCACCCTGTCACCCTGAACTCCATGGCCGGAGATGTTGCTTGATGGCAGGAAAATTTTGCCTAGATACCCGGTTTGAGGTCATAGTCGATTGTTATGTCCTCTTTGTTATAAGCCAATATGTTATTCCTAGTGCAAGTACAACAGCTGCAGTACCATAAATAAATGGCGGGGATATACGTTCGAAATCAAAAATTATGACTTTCCGGGCTATGGCCATCAACGCAGTTGCTATAACCAGACGTACAGGAATAACATTTGTACTGAGATACATACTAATATTAATAAATATCTCTACGGCAATAAGCACTGCCAGGAAAGCACCGAATGTAGCAAGTATATCGTTAATCTGGAGCAACAGATATGGAGGCTCTGTTAATCTCTGATACAAAACATAAATAACATCACCTATGCCCCACACAATAACTAGAACCATCAATACCGCGAGCACCTTAACAGCGAATCTAATTATTCTATGTAAAAAACGTATTGTCGGGTCTTCATGCTCTAAATGAAGATCATGCCCAGGCTCATGATCGTAATTTTCTGTTTGTTCTGTATTCATAGTATTTCTCTTATTTTTTGACACCTAAAAGGTTGCAACTTATCTTACCCGTCGCGTTCTGAGAAATTAACCAAGCGCACGGGGCAGTGAAGGTAAATAGGTAGCCGCTTTTTAGAATGCTTTGACATGGCCCAAGTTAATACTCCAAATCTCAAAAGATTCGCAGGTAGCGTTTTTCCGCACAAATTACGTATAAACG